>DASSQL010000333.1:0-13342 GCA_035702525.1 Ornithinibacter sp.
GGCCTTCCGCGTCGACCACCGCGACGAGACGGTCACCGGCAACGTGAAGTCCGTGTGGGAGCTCTCCCGCCACCACCACCTCACCGTCCTCGCCGCCGCGTACTGGCTCACCGGGGACAGCCGCTACGCCGACGTGGTGGCGGCCCAGCTGCGCTCGTGGTGGGGCGCGAACCCGTTCCTGACCGGCATCCACTGGACGAGCGGGATCGAGATCGGCGTGCGCCTGACGAGCTGGGTCTGGATACGTCGGCTGCTCGACGACTGGCCGGGGGTCGCCGACCTCTTCGACGACAACCCCCGGGCCCACGCGCAGCTGCGCTGGCACCAGGAGTACCTGGCGGCGTTCCACAGCCAAGGGTCGTCCGCGAACAACCACGCCATCGCCGAGTCGGTCGGCCGGCTCGCGGCGGCCTGTGCCCTGCCATGGTTCGCCGAGAGCGACCGCTGGCGACGCGACGCGACCCGCGACCTGGAGCGCGAGCTCGCTGCCAACACCTTCCCGAGCGGCATCAACCGCGAGCTCGCCACCGACTACCACCGCTTCGTCACCGAGCTCGGCCTCGTCGCCCTCGTGGAGGCCGAGGCCGCGGGCCACCCGCTCTCCGACGCGACCCGCACGCTGCTCACCCGCTCCCTCGACGCCGCCGCCGCGCTGCTCGACACCGCCGGCCACGCACCGCGCCAGGGTGACGGCGACGAGGGCCGCGCCCTGGTGCTCGACGACCCCGACGACGACCCCTGGGCCGTCCTGCTGGCCTGCGGTGCGAGCACCCTCGGGGCCTGCGACTGGTGGCCGCCGGTCCCGCCCGGCGTCATGAGCACCCTGCTCGGCACGCTCGCACCGACCCCGGCTGACGCCGACCGTCCGCAGGAGGCGCCCCGCGCGTTCGCGGATGCCGGCCTGCACCTGCTGCGCACGCCACCCGGCGAGCAGCCCGAGATCTGGTGCCGCTGCGACGGCGGCCCCCAGGGCTTCCTGTCCATCGCGGCGCACGGGCACGCCGACGCGCTGTCGATCGAGGTGCGGCACGACGGCGTCGACCTCCTCGTCGACCCGGGCACGTACTGCTACCACGGCGAGCCCGAGTGGCGGAGCTACTTCCGTTCCACGCGCGCCCACAACACGATCGAGGTCGACGGCGAGGACCAGGCCCACGAGGCCGGCCCGTTCATGTGGGCGGAGCACGCGGACGCCGTCGTCGACGGCGTCGAGCTGGGCCCGGGCCGGAGGCAGGCGTGGTCGGCGCACCACACGGCGTACGCGCGCCTCGACGCCGCCCTGTGCCACGACCGCGAGGTGGTGCTCGACGGCAGCGCGCCGCGGCTCACCGTCACCGACACCCTGACGGGCAGCCGTGAGCACCGACAGCGGATGTCGTGGCACCTCGGCCCGGAGGTGCGAGCCGTGCTCTGCGACGGTGTCGCCGAGCTGACCTGGCGGGGCCGCGACGGCGAGCAGCAGCGCGGGCAGCTCAGGTTGCCGATCGCGCTCGACTGGTCCGCGCACCACGGCGAGTCCGACCCACCGCTGGGCTGGTACTCACCGCGGTTCGGCACGCGGGTGGCGACGACGACGCTCGTCGGGGAGGGGAGCTTCACCGGCACCCTGACCCTGCGCACGGTGCTCGACCTCCCGACCGTCTCCACTCCACCCGCTCCCGACACGGAGTCCGTCGGCGCCGTCTCCTCGGCCGACTCCCCCTAGCCCGCCGCCTCTCGCGAAGAAGGTCCTCCCGTGTTCACACCGCCTCCGCCTCGATCCGCATCCACACCGCCGGGTCCTTCCCGCGCCCGCCCCGGGGCCGGCTCGTGAGCGAGCAGGTCGTCGACCTCCGGTCGACGTGGGCGACCCTGCGCAGGCGGGGCGGGACCCTCGCCGCCGCGACGGTGGTCGGCGCCGCGGCGGGGGTGGGGTTGCTCTACCTCAACCCCCCGCTGTACTCGAGCACCGGCATCGTCCTGCTCCCCGCGAGTGCGGCCCCGGGGTCCTCGGACTCCGCGCAGTACGACGCCGAGACGCAGGTGCTGATCGCCGAGAGCGCCGAGGTGCTCGGCCGCGCGGGCAGCAAGCTCGCTCCCCCGCTGGACGCCGCCCAGGTGGCGAACCGGGTCGAGATCACGGCACCGGCCCCGACCGTGCTGCGGTTCACGGCCACGGGGCGGACCGCGGCCCAGGCCGAGGCCCTGTCGTCCGCCCTCGCCGAGGCGCACGTCGCCTACCTCCGGGAGGCGTCCACGTCGCTCAGCCTGGAGCGGCAGGCGGCGCTGAAGGACCGGCAGTCGACGCTGACCGAGAGCCTGCAGGCCGTCGAGGCCGAGATCAAGACCACCTCCGACCGCCTGGCCGTCGAGGGTCGGGTCTCCGGTGACGGCCGGGCCGACGCCGCGACGCTCTCCGAGCTCACCGCCCAGCGGGCCGGCACCGTCCTCGAGCTCGACGACCTCAAGAAGCAGCTCGAGGGCGACGGCACGACCGGCAGCGGCCCGCTCGCCGGGCCGGCCAGTGTCATGCAGCACGCGTCGCCCGCGGAGCACTCGGACCTGGTCACCCGCGTCCTCAAGTTCGTTCCCGGCAGCGCCGGTGTGGCGTTGCTGCTCACGGCGGCCTACCTGCTGCTCACCACGCGCCGGGACCTCAAGCTGCGGTCCCGGGACGAGATCGCGGATGCCGTGGGCGTGCCCGTCGTCGCCTCCGTGGCGAGCCGACCGGCGCGCAGCGCGAGCGGGTGGACCGAGCTCCTGCACTCCTACGCGCCGGACAACGTCGACGGCTGGGCACTGCGCCAGCTCGTGCGCCGGGTCATGTCGCAGGAGGCGGGCCCGGCCACGGGCGCTCCCCGGACCGTGGTGGTCATCTGCCTCTCCGACGACCACGCCGCCCTCGCCACCGCGCCGCAGCTCGCCTCCTTCGCCGCCTCGACCGGCGTCGACACGGCACTCGTCGGAGGCCAGTTCCACGAGTCCGCGATGGCCCTGTGGGCCGCGTGCTCGCGGCCCCGCGACGAGGGCCCGCCACGTCGCGGCCTCACCGTCACCACCCGGTCCGACGAGCCCATCGAGGCCGACCTGCTCGTGCGCCTCGTCGTCCTCGACAGCGACCACCCCCAACCGGATCCGATGGACGCCACCGGTGCGCTGGTCCTGCTCGCCGTGAGCGCGGGTCGCACGACGGCATCCCGCCTCGCCGCGGTGATGGTGGCCGCCGACGCCGCGGGCCAGTTCATCGAGGGCGTCGTCGTCAGCGACCCGGATGCGCTCGACCGCACGACCGGACGCCTCGTCCCCCGTGAGGTCCGCAGCGCACCGACGCCCGCCAGCCCGGTCGTCGAGGTCGCCTCGCGTGCGCAGCAGGGACCGGCACGCGGCCGACGGGGCGGGTCCACCGCCAAGAGCGGGGGTCGTCGCTGATGGACACCAGATGGCGCATCGAGGACGACACGACCGACCCCGAGGTGGCCGGCACCCCGCGACCGCTGCTCACGACCTGGAACGTGCTGCTGGGTGCCCTCCGCCGGGGCTGGCGGGTCTGGACCTCGCTCGCGCTGGCAGGTGGGCTGGCGGCCCTGGCCCTCCTGGTCGTCCGGCCACCGGGCGGGCTCGCCACGGCGACGATCCTGCTCGTCCACCCCACCGCCAGCGACACCTCCGCGATGGCCACCGACGTCAGCCTGCTCGAGACCCGCGCCGTCGCCACGCGCGTCATCGGCGACCTCGGGCTGGGCCTCAGCCCGGACGCCTTCCTGTCCACGCTGTCGGCCGAGCCGGTGACCAACCAGATCCTGCAGGTCTCGGTCAAGGGCCCGACAGACGCCGCGGCCGTGCAGCGGGCCGACGCCCTCGTCAAGGGCTTCCTCGACTTCCGCGGCGACCAGCTCCGGTCGCTGTCGGGCGGGTTGGTGCGCGGCTACGAGGAGCACGTGGTCGACCTGAAGACCCAGCTCGACGACGTGACCCGCGAGTACAACGGGCTGACCGGAACCGACGCCGCGTCCCGGACGCGGGCGACCGACCTGCTCACCGTGCGCACGCAGATCAGCTCCGAGATCAACACGACCCAGCAGGCGATCCAGGCAGCCTCGTTCACGACCGACGCCGCCATCTCGTCGACCCACGTCGTCGATGCGGCTCACCCGGTACCGCACTCGCGCCTGAAGGCCGTGATCCTCTACCTCGCCTCCGGGGTGATCGTCGGTGCGGCGCTCGGCATCGGGCTCGTCGTCTTCCGCGCCCTGACCTCGGACCGCGCCCGGACCCGGCGCGACGTGTCGCGGGCCCTCGGCGTCCCGGTCCGCGCCAGCGTGCGGACGGTCGGGGCGCCCCCGGGCCGCGTCGCGGGCCTCGCGAGGTCGGTGCGGGCCGGGCTCACCGCGGTGCTCGACCGCGTTCCCCGGCCGTCGCGGCTGCGCCGCCGGCACCGGCAGCGCCCGGGTGAGGGGGCGCAGGTCCTGGCGCACGCCCTCGAGCAGGCGCTGCCCCGCGTCCGGCGCCCCCGCGCGGGCCACCCGAAGTCGGGCAAGGCGGCGGCCGCGGTCGCGCGCGCCAGGACGGCCCCGTCCGGGGTGGGGCTGGCCGCGGTCGACGACCCCCGCGCGGCGGCCCGGGTGCTGCGCGTCCTCGCCACCCGCCTCGCGGACCGAGGGCAGAGCGTGCTCCTCGTCGACCTGTCCGAGTCGGGAGCGCTCGGGAGCGTGGATGCCGCGACCGCAGCGGTGTTCCGGCCCTCGGGCATCCCCTCGTTGTCGCGCGGACCCGCGCTGCCCGGCGCGGGCGCGGTCATCGACCTCGCGGAGCAGGACCGGTTGCGCGAGGCGTCGAACGACGCCGACGTGATGCTCGTGCTGGTCGAGGTCGACCCGGGGATGGACCTCGACAACCTGGCGTCCTGGGTGGACCGCGTCGTACCCCTCGTGACCGCCGGGCGCACCCGGGCCGAGCTCCTCACGACGATCGCGGACGTGGTGCACGCCGCGGGCATCGACCTGCCGTTCGCCCTGATGACCGGCTCCGACGCCACGGACGCGACCGCCGGCATCCCCGACCCGCCGGAGGCGGCGGGTGAGGTGGACGACCGGCTGTCCGAGCGGCGGCGATGAGCACCCGGCCGGCGCCGAGCGTCCTCCCGACGACCGGCCACGCCCGGACGCTGGTCACCAGCGCCGGGCGGATCCCCCGGCTGCTCCTGGTGGCGTGGGCCCTGCTGCTGTTCAACGTGCTGGCGCCGTCGGCGAACCCGACCCTGGTGCCGATCCCGCGGAGCATCGCGCAGGCCCTGGCCCAGGGGTCGTTGGTGCTCGCGCTGGCCATCGCCCTCCTGCTCAACCGCCACCTCGTCATCCGGCCGAACCACCTCCTCGTGCTGCTCACCGTGCTGGCGGTCATGTCGCTCGTCGCGAGCCTGCACAACGAGTTCGTCTTCGGGTCGGTCTACCGCGGCCTGCGGCTGCTCGGGTTCGTGGCCTGCCTGTGGCTGCTGACCCCGTGGTGGGGCCGGCGCGACATGGTCCTGCTCCGGGCCCACCGGGTCTGCCTGTGGGGGGCCCTCGGCACGGTCGTGGTGGGAGCCGCCCTCGCGCCCGGGAAGGCGTTCTCGTTCGAGGGTCGGCTGTCCGGTGCCCTGTGGCCGATGCCGCCCCCGCAGGTGGCCCACTACGCCGCCGTGCTCCTCGGCACCTCGGTCATCCTGTGGATGTGCCGGGTCATCACCGGACGACACACGCTCCTCGCCGTCGGCCTCGCCACCGGCGTCCTCGTGGGCACGCACACCCGAACCGCCATCGCCGGCACGGTCATCGGCCTGGCCATCGCGTCGGCGAGCCTGTTCCTCGGACACGCGCGGGTCCGCCGGGTCTCGGCGTCGACCCTGCTCGGGTTCGGTGCGGCGGTCCTGCTCTTCGCCCCGCAGATCGTCACGTGGCTGGCGCGGGGGCAGTCCGCCGAGGACGCCACCCAGCTGACCGGGCGCACCAAGGTGTGGTCCGACGTCTTCGCCAACCCCCGGCCCACGCTGGAGGAGTTCTTCGGGTCCGGCCTGTCCAACAAGTCCTTCCAGGGCCTGGCCGTCGACAGCAACTGGGTGGCGACCTACCTCGACCAGGGCTGGTTCGGCATGGTCGTGGAGGTGGGCGTCCTCGTGCTGCTCCTGCTGATGGCCGTCACGCACGTGCGCGGCCCACGCCGGGCGATCGCGCTGTTCCTCGTCGTCTACTGCATCGTCGCGTCCTTCACCGAGACCGGGCTCGGCGACGCCTCCCCCTACCTGCTCGACCTCGTCGTCGCGGCGTCACTCCTCGTGTCACCACCGCAGCGGGTGGCCCCGTGAAGGTCGTCGTCGTCCACGGGCGGTACCGCTCGACGGCGCCGAGCGGTGAGAACCACGTCGTCGACCAGGAGCGGGCGGCCCTCGCCGGTGCCGGCCACTGCGTCAGCACGTTCGAGCGGCACAGCGACGACATCGCCGGCTGGCCGCTGCACCGCAAGGCCGGGCTGCCGCTGCGCAGCATCCGTGACCAGGAGGCGCGCCGCGACCTGGCCCGCCACCTGGAACGGGAACGACCCGACGTGGTGCACGTGCACAACACCTTCCCCCTGCTCAGCCCCTCGGTGCTGCGGGCGTGCGCCGACGCCGGCGTGCCGGTCGTCGCGACGATCCACAACTACAAGCTGCTCTGCGCGAGCGGCGACTTCTTCCGTGACGGTCGGCCGTGCCACGACTGCGCGCAGGGTCGCGGCGCCCCGGGCCTGGTGCACGGGTGCTACCGCGGCAGCCGGCTGGCCACCGCACCGGTCGTCCTGGGCTCCGTCGCCAACCGCGACGAGTGGCGCCGGCTGGTGTCCGCCTACGTCTTCATCTCGGGGGCGCAGCGCGACCTCATGGCCCCCCTGGGCCTGCCCCCGGACCGGGTCTTCGTCAAGCACAACTTCGTCCCCGAGCCGGGGGCGGTCACCGGCGGGCGCGAGCGCACCGTCACCTACGTGGGTCGCCTCGACGCGGCCAAGGGAGTGCCGCTGCTCATGGCGGCGTGGGACTCCTTCCGGCGACGGCACCCCGAGTCGCCCCTGCGGCTCACCATCGCGGGGGGCGGGCCGCTCGACGAGCAGGTGCGGGCGTGGGCCCGCGCCCATCCGTCGGTCGACGTCCTCGGCCTGGTCGCGCGCGAGGAGGTCTGGCCGCTGCTCGCCCGGTCGATCGCCGTCCTGGTCCCCTCGCAGTGGGAGGAGACCTTCGGGCTGGTCGCCGTGGAGGCGATGGCCGCCTCCGTCGCCCCGATCGCGCCGGCCTCCGGCTCGTTCCCCGAGCTCGTCGACGACGGCGTGGACGGCAGGCTCTTCCCTCCCGGCTCCGCCGAGGGCCTGGCCCTCGCGATCGCCGACGCGGACGCCCACCCGGGCTCGTACGTCGAGATGGGCCGGCGCGGTCGCGGCACGTACGAGCGGCGGTTCACGCGGGAGCGCGGCCTGGACCGGCTCATCGAGATCTACCGCTTCGCGACGAGCCACCCGGTGGTGCCGGCCCGATGACGGCGCGCCAGGTGCAGGCCGGTGACACCACGTCGCGTGCCACCTGGTCACCGCGCGCTCGACCGCCGGCCGGCCCCGCCGTCGCGGTCGCCGCCGTCGCCCTCGTCGCCCTCCTCGTCCTGTCGGTCCTCGTCGCGACGGACCGCACCGTGCCCCTGGACGACTGGGCCCGGCAGCTGTTCCGGCCGCACGACCACTGGGGTGACCTCCAGGTGCGGGTGGACACCGTCGTCGAGGGCCTGCGGCCGCGCAACTCCGTGGCGCTGCTCGTCGTCGTGACCGCGGTCGTGGCGGTGGTGCGGCGGTCGTGGTGGCCGGTGGTGTCCGTCGCGGCCGTCGGCGCCGCCGGGGCGCTGCTCACGCTGGTCCTCAAGGGCGTGGTCGGCAGGGTCGACACCCACGGCGACCTCGGCTCGCTCAGTGGCAGCTACCCGTCCGGCCACGTGGTGATGGTGCTGCTCCTCGCCGGCTGCACGGTGCTGCTCGTGCGCGAGCACCCGGGGCCACTCGCCTGGTCACTGGTGGGACTCGCGGGCGCCGTGATGGCGTGGGCCCTGCTGGTGCAGACCGCCCACTGGCTCACCGACGTCCTCGGGGCGGTGCTCATCGGCGTCGTGGTGCTCTCGCTCGCACCGCGACTGCCGTTCAGGCGGACGACCGGGCCCGGGGCGCCCCCGCCGGACGGCCGGAGCCCAGCACCGCCGACGACACCTCGGTGAGGTGCTCTCGCGCGTCGCGCTCGACGTCGACCAGCGCCGCGTCGATGGCCCGGGTCACCGCGTCGCGTGTCGCGGCCAGCCAGTCGACGTCGGCCAGCAGCCGGTCGACGTCGAAGGCGTCGATCGGCTGGTCGAACCCGGGCAGCCCGAACCGCTCGAGCAGGTCGGCGTTCTTGCCGGCGTAGCCCAGCGAGACCACCGGACGGCGGGCCTTCAGCGCGCAGATGACGTTGTGGAACCGCGAGGCGACGACGACCTCCGCCGCGGCCATCTCGGCCATCAGGCCGGCCAGGTCGCAGGCGCGGCACGTCACCAGCGCGTCACCCGCGAGGGGCCGCGCGTCGCGCACCCGCTGCTCGAGCCTGTCGGCGAGCTCGAAGTCGGACCGGTCGCCGACGAGGAAGGTGACGGTGCGCCCGGCATCCAGGAGCCTCACCACCGCCTGCGTCATCCGCTGCTCGTAGGCCTCGACCACGGCCGGCCCGCGGCCCGGGTCGTCCGCGGCCCCCCAGTAGGTCATCACGCCGACGACGACGTGGCCGGGCCGCACGGCGACGCCGACCGGGTCCGGCAGCGCGAAGGCGACGTCCGGGGCCACGGTGCCCGGGCGCCCCGGCGCTCCCATGCCACGGGCGGCCCGAGCGGATGCCGTGTCGCGGTACGTCACGTGGGTGGCGGACCGCACCACCTGCCGCAGCAGCAGGCGGGTGGCGGAGTGGGTTGCCGGTTCGGCCCCGACGCTGACCAGGGCGCTGGGCCGCCCGCGGAGCCGGCAGGCGGTGAACGCCACGGCCATCCAGTAGGGAAGGCCCCAGGGGGTCATCATCAGCCGGCTCTCGAGCACCCCGGTGCCCGGCACGACGAGCACGTCGACCTGCCCCACCATCCGGAACGTCCGTGGCACGTCCCAGAGGCGTCCGAGGGCCTTGCGGGCCTGGGTCGCCGGTCGCCGGTCACCCGCGACGGCACGGAACGCCATGAGCTGCCGCCCCGGGATGCCGTGCTCGCGCTCGATCTCGGCGGCGTCCGCCCCGAAGCAGCTGACCTGCACGTCCGGGTGCTCGGCCCGCAGGTGCGCGAGGAACGCCGCGAGCGAGCCCTCGTTGCCGAGGTTGCCCATGCCGAAGAACCCGTAGAGGCCCACCCGCAGGGGCCCCGTGGCCGCGCCGGGCATCAGGTGACCGGCTCGTGCAGCCGTCGGGTGCGGACGATGCGCGCGGTCACCCCGCCGGCCCAGCGGGTGACCTCGACGTTGCACCGCCACCGGTCCGAGGCGCTCAGCGGCGCCTTGCGGATCGTCCTGTAGTAGCCCGCGAGGTACTCGCCGTAGAGGCGGGCCTCCGGATGCCGAAGGCGGCTGCGCCGCACCGGGTCCAGCCCGGCGGCGCGGTCCCGGGTGGAGGCCCGGGTCAGCCGGTTGGGGTGCTCGCGCCGGAAGTAGAGCACCTCGGGCACCTGGTAGAACGGCCCGTAGAGCGACAGGCCGGCGACGTAGACCCGGTCGGCGTTGAAGTAGCTGCCGTGCGGTCCGATCCGGTTCAGCACGTCGGTGCGGATGACGCCGTAGAAGTCGTCTCCCCCGTCGGTGTACAGCAGGCTCCGCAGCCGGGCCACCGGCGACGGGTTGGCCGTGTCGAGGGTGTACGGGTGGTCCGGCAGCCGGTTGCCCTCGGGGTCGATCCGGGCGTCCCAGCAGTGCACCAACGTCGCGTCGGGGTGCGCACGGAACACCTCCATGCACTTGCGGAGCAGCTCGACGTCGTAGACGTCGTCGTGCGAGGCCCACTTGAAGTACGGCGCCCTCGCCATCGTGGGCAGGACGTTGTGGTTCGGCCCGGCGCCGATGTTCGTCGGTTGCCGCAGGTACCGGATCCGCTGGTCGCGCTCGGCGTACTCGCGACAGATCTCGGCGGTGCGGTCGGTGGACGCGTTGTCGGAGATGATCAGCTCGAAGTCGGTGAACGACTGCGCGAGCAGGCTGTCCAGCGAATGGCGAAGGTAGCGCTCCCCGTTGTAGACGGGCAGGCCGATGGTCACCGCCGGCACCGCGTGCTCGGGCGACGGTGTCGTGACTGGGATCTCGGACGTGGTTGTCACTGGGCCTCCTGGACGGCGACGACGGGTGCTCGCGACGAGGGCTCGTCGCGGGTCTCGTTGAACTGGTGCTCGTGGTAGGCCCGGAACAGCCGGCTCCACCAGATGCCGGTGGCGATCGTGGTGGCGCAGGCCACCCCCCAGCACGACCCCCGTGCGCCGTCGAGGACGGCCCCGCCGACGCCGCCGACGACGTACAGGGCCGCGTTCGACAGCTGGGCGGCGAGGCTGTGGCGGGCCGCCCCCAGAGCCCGGACCCCGGTCATCGCGCCGTTCTCGAAGCAGCCCACCACCATGTTGATGAGCACGGGCAGCAGCAGCGCGTACGCGCCCACCCACAGCTCGCCGAGCAGCAGCTCACCGAGCCCGCGGGGCACGAGCACGAACATCATGGCGCCCCAGGCGCACGCCGCCAGGGCCTGGACCGACCCGAGGAGCAGGCTGAACCGCAGCAACCGGTGCCCCGAGCGCTGCAGCACCCGCACCCCCTCCGGCACGGCCACCTGGCTCACCCCCATCAGGATGACCATGAAGGGGCCCATCAGGATCTCCGCGGCCCGCACCTGGCCGACGGCCGCGAGGCCGGCGATCACCCCGAGCAGCGTCATCCGCAGCTGGCGGGCGCCGCTGATGCTGAGGTTCTCGGCCGCGTACCGCACGGCGAGCGAGCGCTGGGTCACGAACCACCAGCGGACCCGGCTCAGGTGGGGCAGGACCCGCAGCTGGAGCCACCCGACCAGGGCGGCCACCAGTGCTGTCACCCCGAACGCGAGGGTGGCGGTTCCGACGGTCAGGTGACCGGTCATGTAGAGCGCTGCAGCGCAAGCAGTTTGGAGGACGGCCCACACGAGGTCGTTGGCGAAGGCGACGGCCGGGCGCCCCGCAGCGAACGACGCGAAGCGCAGGGCGTCCTGCAGCAGCAGCCCGGGGAGGACGAGCCCGAGCGCCATCACGGCGGTACCGAGCGGTTGCGACAGAACGGATCCCACGCCGATGCAGGCGACCCCGCTCACCGCGCCCACCGCGACCGCGGTCCCCGTCGACGCCTGCACCGCTCCGCGCCAGGCTGCGTGGTCGCAGTGGCTGAAGCGCACCACCAACGGGTCGGTCGCCAATCCTCGCGACAGGTTGAGCAGCATGCCGTAGGTGACCCACGTCAGGGCGAAGGCACCGAAGTCGTTCGGCGACAGCGACTTTGCGACGAGGATCGAGAAGACGAAGTTGCCGAGGCTCGACACTCCCTGGTCCGCGACACCCCAGCCGAGCCGTGCCATGGGCGCGAACCGCCCCGTGGTCACCGCGACCAAGCGCCCTGCCAGCATCCGCACCGCGTCACACCTAACCGCCCGGCTCCACCCACTCGTCGGGCACGACCGGCGCCACCGTCCGATGGACCACCTTGCTCTCGATGATAGGGACTGGGACGTTAGAGAACAATGTTCTCCAAACCCCTTACGGAGCGGACTCCGGGCTGGCACGATGTTGAACACAGAGGAAAGACAGGGGTGTCGGTCCATGCGCGTATTCGTCACTGGTGACCGCGGCTACATCGGCCAGGTCCTCGTCCCCACGTTCCTGGCGGCGGGCCACGACGTGGTCGGCCTGGACGCCGGCTGGTACGAGGGGTGCGACTTCGGTCCCCTCGTCGACGGCTATGAACAGCGGGTCGGTGACGTGCGCGAGCTGCGTCCCGCCGACCTCGAGGGGTTCGACGCGGTGGTGCACCTCGCCGCGATCTCGAACGACCCGATCGGCCACCTCAACCCCGGCGCGACGTACTCCGTCAACGCCCACGGTGCGGAGGTCACGGCCCGTGCGGCCAAGTGGGCCGGTGTCCACCGGTTCGTCTTCGCGTCGTCGTGCAGCCTCTACGGGGCCGCGGGCGACGCCCCGGTCGACGAGGAGTCGCCGTTCAACCCGGTGACCCCCTACGGCGAGAGCAAGGTCATGGCCGAGCAGGCCCTGTCGGCCCTCGCGGACGACGACTTCAGCCCCACCTACCTGCGCAACGCGACGGCCTACGGCTCGTCCCCGCGGTTGCGGGCCGACATCGTCGTCAACAACCTCACCGGCACCGCCCTCACCCGTGGGGAGGTACGGCTCCAGTCCGACGGCAGCCCGTGGCGCCCGCTGGTGCACGCCGCGGACATCTCGAGCGCCGCCCTCGCCGTGGTCGAGGCGCCGCGTGACCTCGTCCACGACCAGGCCTTCAACGTGGGCCGCGACGAGGACGTACTGCAGATCCGCACCATCGCGCTGCAGGTGGCCGAGCACACCAACTGCCCGGTCACGTTCGCCGAGGGCGCCGGCCCCGACGCCCGCAACTACCAGGTCAGCTTCGCCAAGATCAACCGCGTCCTGCCGGCCTGGCAACCGCAGTGGACGGTGCGGCAGGGCATCGCCCAGCTCGCCACGCACATGCAGGAGTACGGCCTGACCGCCGAGGACTTCGAGGGCCCCCGCTACGTGCGGCTCGCGCGCATCCGTGAGCTGATGGCGGCCGGTCGCCTCGACGACGACCTCAGGATGACGACGGCGGGGGCGGTCCGGTGAGCGCCCCCCGCTGCCGGCTGTGCGGTGCCACGCTCACGGTGACGTTCGTCGACCTCGGGATGTCGCCGCCCTGCGAGAGCTACGTGGAGGGGTGCGACCTCGACCGCGGCGAGATGTTCTACCCCCTGCACGTGCGGATCTGCGGCTCGTGCCTGCTCGTCCAGCTGCCGGCGTACCTCGCGGGCGAGGAGATCTTCAGCCACTACGCCTACTTCTCCTCCTACTCCGACTCGTGGGTCGCGCACGCCGAGCGGTATGTGCACCTCGCCGCGGGCCAGCTCGACCAGGGTGAGACCTTCTACCCCCTGCACGTGCGGATCTGCTCGGAGTGCCTCCTCGTCCAGCTCCCGGCGTACATCTCCGGCGAGGAGATCTTCAGCCACTACGCCTACTTCTCCTCCTACAGCGACTCCTGGGTGGCCCACGCGAAGACCTACGTCGACGACGCCGCGCAGCGC
>DASSQL010000334.1:0-2492 GCA_035702525.1 Ornithinibacter sp.
GGTCATCAGGTCGCGTCCGGGGGCCGGGGTGACGCGGGTGTCCTTGGTACCCGGCCCGATCACCCACTGGTCGTGCCCGGGAAGGAAGCGCACGGCATCGGACGGACGCGCGGCCACGAGGGCGTCGACGTCGTCGCGCACCACGTACGCCTCGGTGCCCTCGACGTCGACGGCGACCAGCCGCTCGCCGAGCTCGGAGAACCACGCCTCGAGCCGGCGGCGGCCCGCACTGAGGCCGTCGACGAGCCAGTAGTGCAGGTGGTCGAGGGTGGCCGGCCCGTAGGTTCGCAGGTAGGCGGTCACGGCCCGGTGGCCGGCGTCGTCGAGCTCGGGGATGCCGGGCCACCGAGGGTTGGCGTCGAGCCGCTGGAAGGTGTGCCGGCCGTCGCGCGGAGGGCCCAGGCTGATGTCCCCCTGCCAGGTCAGCGGCTTGATCAGGGTGCCCGCGCCCTCGTCGAAGACCGGCTTCAGGTGCCGGTACGCGGGGCGCCTCGCCAATGCCTCACCGAGCTCGACGACGGTCAGCGGCCCGTCGCTCACGGCGTCGCGCACGGCCGCCCGGAAGTCGGGCCAGTCGGCCGGCGCGAGCCCGTAGTACTCCACCCAGCTGGCGCGCTCCCACTGCCGGCCGGCCGCCCGCAGAGCGAGGTAGATGCCGCCCTCGTCCGGCGAGAGGTAGTGCATCGACCCGCGGAACGCGAAGGCCTTGATCACCTCGCCGTCGGCGAGGGCAGCCGCGAGCTCGCCCGGCTGCGACGTCGTGCGCCGGGCCCGGACGGCGAGCTCGGCGAGCGACTCGTCCATCGAGAGCACCGCGCCCAGCCGACGGACCACTCCCGCGACCGACTCGGACCCGACCGGCTCGAGCAGCTGACGCCCCAACCGCCACGACAGCGCCTGCGCCCAGCTGACCGAGGCCTCCGTCGACGTACTCACTCCCCCACCCTCGCACCGGCATCCGACAGATCGGGCCCGCACCCACTACTCGGTGGTACCGTGTAGTGGAACAAAGTGGTACTAGGTAGCGCGAGACGCGGTGAGGGGGTCTGGCGGGCATGGACGACCTGACGGAGCTGCTGAAGGGCACGCTCGAGGGCTGCGTGCTCCAGATCCTCGACCGTGACGAGACCTACGGCTACGCGATCACCCGCCGGCTGAACGAGCTCGGCTTCGTCGACGTGGTCGAGGGCACCGTCTACACGATCCTGCTCCGCCTGGAGCGCCAGGCCCTCGTGCAGGTGACCAGACGCCCGTCCGAGCAGGGGCCACCGCGCAAGTTCTACACGCTCAACGACGCGGGGCGGGCCGAGCTCGGCTCCTTCTGGGCGAAGTGGACCTACGTCTCCTCACGGATCGACCGGCTCAGGGAGGACCAACGATGAACGTCTGGGAACGGGTCACCGGCAGCGACCTCACGCGGGAGTACCGCGGGTTCGAGGCTCGGGCCGCAGCGCTACCGACCGGCCACCGGGCGGCGTGGGAGGAGGTCAAGGTGCACCTCCTCCCCTACGGCAGCTTCACGGGCCGCAACCTGATGCCGATCCTCGACGGGGTCCTCGGGTTGCTGGAAGAGACCGCGGCCGACGGACAGGACGTCCGCGACGTGCTCGGCGACGACATACCGGGGTTCTGTGCGGCGGTGGCGGGCGGCGCTGGAGCCGCGAGCTACCGCGACCGCTGGCGTGAGCAGCTGAACCGCAACGTCGCCCGCAAGCTGGGGCAGGGAGGCTGACCATGGGCATCCACGACATGATCGAGGGCAAGAGGCGCTGGCGAGCCCACTCGGCTCGGGTCAAGGCGCTTCCGCCGGACTACCGGATCGTCTACGCGGAGATCCAGCGCTACTACTTCAAGGTGGGGCCCGTGGGGCTGGAGGACGGCTCCCTGCTCTCCGACATCGTCGAGCTCTTCGAGCAGGGAGCCGCACGGCACCAGGGCGTGCTCGACCTCATCGGCACCGACGTCGCCGCCTTCTGCGACGACCTGGTGAAGGACTCCCCCACCTACGCGGACCTGTACCAGCAGTCCCTGCGCCGTGAGCCGGGAGGCACCGGGGCCCCCTAACCTGCGGTGCCCGCCGTGCCCGCCGTGCCCGCCGTGGCGGCCGTCGGCTCCGGCGGGGGGCTGGGGAACCGGTGCACCTCCTGCGGCCAGTCGAGGGCGACGGCGAGCCGACCGGCCCAGTACCGCGCCGCCGCGTCGTCCGGGACGTCGATGACGGTGAAGCCGCCCAGGTGCTCCTTGGTCTCGGCGTACGGGCCGTCGATGAACATCGGCTTCCCCTCCTTCGCCTCGACGCTGCACACCACTGTCGAGGCGTCGATACCCCCGTCGGCGAACACGAAGACCCCGGCGGCCTCCATGTCCGCGAGCACGGCCCGGCCGGCGACGCTCTTCTCGTAGAGCTCCTCCGCCGTGTGCTCGCGCACCCACTCGTCGTTGAACGCGATCAGATACTGCGTCACTGCACTCTCCTCTCACCCACTGCGAGG
>DASSQL010000335.1:0-5080 GCA_035702525.1 Ornithinibacter sp.
CATCGGCCGCATCAGCTCGCGGACCGGCACCGACCCGGCCTCCGGGTCGGCGTTGAGCCGGCGCACGACGTCCTTGAGGTAGAGCAGCCCCACGACGTCGTCGACGTCGTTGCCGAGCACCGGCATCCGGGAGAAGCCCGAGCGCAGGAAGAGGGTCATCGCCTGCCGGCAGACCCGGTCGTCGTCGATCGAGACCATGTCGGTGCGCGGCACCATGACCTCGCGGGCGAGGGTGTCGCCGAGCTCGAAGACGGAGTGGATCATCTCGCGCTCGCCCGCCTCGATGAGCGCCGAGTCGCGGGCCAGGTCGACGAGGTCGCGCAGCTCGCTCTCGCTCTCGAACGGGCCGTCGCGGAAGCCCTTGCCGGGCGTGACGGCGTTGGTGAGCGCGATGAGCAGCCGGCTGAACGGCCCGAGCACTCTCCGCAGCCACACCGTCGTCGGCGCCGCGGCCAGCGCGACCCGCGAGCTGTGCTGCGCGCCAAGGGTTCCCGGCGAGACCCCGACGACTGCGAACGAGATCAGGGCCATGATCGCGATGGCGACGAGGAACGGCTGCCAGGTGCCCTCGACCCGGTCGACGACGGCGAGGGTGATCATCACGGCCACGGTCGACTCGGCGATGACCCGCAGGAACGACAGCACCGACAGGTAGGCCGCCGTGTCGCCGACGACCTTCACGAGCGCCTTGGCGCCGGGGCGGCCCTCGTCGAGCAGCTCCTGGGCACGGGTGCGCGACATCCGCGAGAAGGCGGCCTCCGCGGTGGAGATCAGGAAGGCGACGAGGGTGGCGAGCACCGCCGCCGTGACGAGACCGGTCATGGTGTGCGTCCCGCCGGTCAGGCGGTCGGGCGGCCGCGGGTGGCGAGGAAGGTGAGCAGCAGCTGGCGCTGCAGCTCGAACATCTCCTTCTCGTCGTCGGCCTCCGCGTGGTCGTAACCGAGCAGGTGCAGGATGCCGTGCGTCGTGAGCAGCAGCAGCTCCTCCTCGGTCGCGTGGCCGGCCTCGTGGGCCTGTCGCTCGGCGACGCTCGGGCAGAGCACGATGTCGCCGAGCACGCCCTCCTGGGGGTCGGAACCCTCGCGCCCGGGGCGCAGCTCGTCCATCGGGAAGCTCATGACGTCGGTGGGCCCGGGGAGGTCCATCCACTGCACGTGGAGGGTCTCCATGGCGGGCTCGTCGACGAGGCGCAGGCACAGGTCGGCCTTGGGGTGCACCCGCATCTGCGCCATGACGTAGCGCGCGCAGGCCACCAGCTCGAGCTCGTCGAGCTGGAACTCGGTCTCGTTGAGGACGTCGATGCTCACCGGCGCGGCCCCTGCGGCTGCGAATCGTCCCAGCGGCCGTAGGCGTCGACGATCGCACCGACCAGCCGGTGCCGCACGACGTCGACGGCGGTGAGCTCGGCGAAGTGCACGTCGTCGAGGTCGGTGAGGATCTCCTTCACCAGGCGCAGCCCGCTGGTCACACCCCCCGGGAGGTCGACCTGGGTGACGTCGCCGGTGACGACCATCTTGGAGCCGAACCCGAGCCGGGTGAGGAACATCTTCATCTGCTCGGGCGAGGTGTTCTGCGCCTCGTCGAGGATGATGAACGCCCCGTTCAGCGAGCGGCCACGCATGAAGGCAAGCGGCGCCACCTCGATGGTGCCGGCGGCCAGCAGCCGCGGGATCGACTCGGGGTCGACCATGTCGTGCAGCGCGTCGTAGAGCGGGCGCAGGTAGGGGTCGATCTTGTCGTTGAGGGTGCCGGGCAGGAAGCCGAGCCGCTCGCCGGCCTCGACCGCCGGCCGGGTCAGGATGATCCGGTTGACCTGCTTGGCCTGCAGCGCCGCGACCGCCTTGGCCATCGCGAGGTAGGTCTTGCCGGTGCCCGCGGGGCCGATGCCGAACACGATGGTGTTCTCGTCGATGGCGTCGACGTAGCGCTTCTGGCCCAGCGTCTTGGGCCGGATGGTGCGCCCGCGGTTGCTGACGATGTTCATCGTGAGCACGTCGGCGGGGCGCTCGACGGTCTGGGCGCGCAGCATCTGGATCGAGCGCTCGACGGCGTCACGGTTCAGCGGCTGGCCGCCCTCGAGCACGTCGAGCAGCTCGTCGATCAGCCGCTCGACGAGCGCGACCTCGGCGCTCGGGCCGGAGACGGTGAACGCGTTGCCGCGCACGTGCAGCTCGACCTGGGGGAACTGGCGCTCCATGGTGCGCAGCAGCTCGTCGCGCGGGCCGAGGAGGGTCACCATGTCGACGTCGTCCGGGACCACCACGGTGTGCTGGCGAACGTGGGGATGGGTCTGCCCGGCGGCCGCGTCGGCGGCTCCGGGCTGGGCGGTATGGGCGTCAGTCATCGTGGGAGGAGTCTACGAGGCCGCACCGACCTCGAGCACACGAGAATGCCGAGCTCACCCGGGCGGCCAGCTCAGCGTGCGGCCACCGATGACGTGCAGGTGGGCGTGGAAGACGCTCTGCTGGGCCGCCTCGCCGGTGTTGGCGACGAGGCGGTAGCCGGGCAGGCCGTCCCCCGAGGCCACCTGCGCGGCGAGCTGCACGACGTCGGCGAGCTCGTCGGCGGATGCCGTGGCGAGGCCGGCGAGGTCGGGGACGTGCCGGCGGGGCACGACGAGCACGTGCGTGGGCGCGGCCGGCTCGATGTCGCGGAAGGCCAGGGAGTGCTCGGTCTCGGCCACGACCTGGGCCGGGATGCCGCCCGAGACGACGCGGCAGAAGAGGCAGTCCTCGCTCGTGGTGCTCATGCCCCGAATCTAGACGCAGTGACCGTCGGAGGTCTCTGCCACGATGCCCGGATGACGACCCCGGACCACCCCGACCCCCATCGCCACGAGGACACCGACGCCTTCCGCGGCGCCACCTTCCGCCGGGTCGACCTGTCCGGCGCCTCGCTGCGCGAGGTCGACCTGTCGGGGGTCACGATCCGCGACTCCGACGTCACCGGCCTGCGCATCGTGGCCTCCCTGGTCGACGACGTGCACCTGTCCGGGCACGAGGGCGTGGGCCGGGTGGTGGTCGACGACGTCGACGTCTCGGCCTACGTGAGCGGCGAGCTCGACCGCCGCCACCCCGAGCGCGTGCTGATCCGCGAGATGCGCTCGGCCGACGACGTGCGCGCCGCCTGGGCGGTCGTCAACGGGATGTGGGACGACACGGTCGCCCACACAGCGACCGTGCCCGAGCCGCTGCTGCACGAGCGCGTCGAGGGCGAGTGGTCGTTCCTCGAGACGGTGCGCCACCTGGTCTTCGCCGACGACATCTGGGTCGGGCGGATGCTCAGCGACGAGCCGGGGCCGTTCCACCCGCTCGGGGTGCCCCCGACCGACACCACGGATGCCGGTGCCGCCGAGATGGGCCTGACCCTCGACGCCCGGCCGTCGTTCGACGAGGTCGTGGCCCTGCACCGCGAGCGCCGCAGCCGCTTCACCGACCTGCTCCTGCGGGTCACCGACGCCGACCTGCCCCGGGTGCGCACCGCCGTGCTCGCCCCGGACTGGGGCGAGGAGTCGTTCCCCGTGCTCGAGTGCCTCACCGTCGTGGTCCGCGAGCACGCCGACCACCTGCGGTTCGCACGGCGCGACCTGGCGACGCTCGAGGCCCGCTCAGCGCCAGCGTGAGGTGGCGCTGAGCACGGCCAGCGCGGCCGGGCCGGCGCTCGACGAGCGCAGCACGGTGCTGCCCAGCCGCACCGCCACGGCTCCGGCGTCGGTCAGCGTCGTGAGCTCCTCGGGCGAGACCCCGCCCTCGGGCCCCACGACGAGGAGCACGTCACCGGCATCCGGGAGGGTGACACCGGCGAGCGGCAGGGTGGCGTCCTCGTGGAGCACGAAGGCGGCTGCCGCCTGGCGCACCCGCGCGGCGACGTCCGCCGTGGTGGCCGTGGGCCCCAGCACCGGTCGGCGGGTGCGGCGCGACTGCTTGGTGGCGGCCACGAGCACGGCATCCCACTTGCGCCGGGCCTTCTCACCCCGCTCGCCGCGCCACTGCACCACGCTGCGCGAGGCCTGCCACGGCACGACCTCGTCGACCCCGCACTCGGTGGCGGCCTCGACCGCCTGGTCGTCGCGGTCGTTCTTCGCCAGCGCCTGCACCAGCACGAACCGCGGCTGGGGCCCCGGGTCGCTCGACACCGAGAGCACCCGCAGGTCGAGCGTGCCCGACCCGACCGTGACGACCTCGCCCACGACGCGCAGGCCGAGGCCGTCGGTGAGCAGCAGGTGCTCGCCCACCCGGGTGCGCCGCACCGTGGCGGCGTGCCGGCCCTCCGGCCCGTCGAGGACGACGACGTCGCCGACGCCGCGACCCGCCAGGGCCTCGGGGGCGAGGAGGTGCAGCGGAAGGGTCATCGGGCCTTGAAGGCGTCGCGCAGCTTGCCGAAGATCGACCCCTCGGCGGGGTTGGCGAGCCGGCCCTCGGGGCGCTCCTCGCCCCGCGCGGTGGCCAGCTGGCGCAGGAGGTCCTCCTGCGCGGCGTCGAGCTTGGTCGGCGTCTGCACCATCGTGTGCACGACGACGTCGCCGCGGCCGGTGCCGCGCAGGTGCGTGACGCCGAGCCCCCGCAGGGTGACGGTGTCGCCGGACTGGGTGCCGCGCCGCACGTCGAGGTCGCGCGGGCCGTCGAAGGTCTCCATCGCCAGGGTCGCCCCCAGCGCCGCGGCCGTCATCGGCACCTCGATCGTGGCGTGCAGGTCGTCGCCGCGCCGCTGGAAGGTGGGGTGCCGGTTGACGGCGACCTCGACGTAGAGGTCACCGGCCGGGCCGGCGCCGTGGCCGACCTCGCCCTCACCGGTGAGCTGGATGCGAGTGCCGGTGTCGACGCCCGCGGGGACCTTGAGGGTGAGCGTGCGGCGGGTGCGCACCCGACCGTCGCCCGAGCACTCGTAGCACGGGTCGGTGATCAGCTGGCCGTAGCCCTGGCAGGTCATGCACGGGCGGGTGGTCATCACCTGGCCGAGGAAGCTGCGCTGCACCTGCTGGATCTCGCCCCGGCCGGCGCACACGTCGCAGGTGCGGGTCGAGGTGCCCGGCTGCATGCCCGCACCGCGGCAGGTGGAGCAGGCCACCGCGGTGTCGATG
>DASSQL010000336.1:0-7504 GCA_035702525.1 Ornithinibacter sp.
CCGTGGGACCTCGAGCGGTGCCGCCTCGACCTCGCCTCGTTCCAGGAGGGTGCGATCGCCGGCTCGCGGCTGGTCGGCTGCTCCCTGCGCGAGGCCGACTTCGGCGGGGCCGACGCCCAGCGGGTCGACTTCGGGGCGAGCGACCTCAGCGGCGCGGTCTTCGTCGACACCGACCTGCGCGGCGCGAGCCTGGTCGGCGCCGTGGGCTACGCCTTCGACCCGTCGGTGAACCGGGTGCGCGGGCTGCGGGTCGAGGCGACCGGCGCCGCCGGGCTGCTCGCCGCCATGGGGCTGGTCGTCGAGGACTGACCCCTCGGCCGGGTGTTCCGCGGTGCGGCACGGGCCACCCCGACCTGCTGGGTGCCCGCCTACGGTCGGGGTGCTCGGGGCGCAGTGCGACGCTCCCACCGAAACGAGGTCTCGCCCGTGTCCGTCCGCAAGCAGCCGTGGTTGGGCATCACCGCCACCGCCCTGGTCATCGTGCTGGCCCTGCTGTTCATCGCCCCGATGTCGTGGGCCACGTTCGGCGGCTGGGTGTCGTTCGCGATGATGTGCGCGATCCCGTTCGCCATCGTCGTGGGGGCGTACTGGCACGGTGAGCACCCGGCATCCATCGCGCGGCTGAAGCAGCCGGTGCGCGGGCTGGCCTACCTGGCGCTCACGGCCGCGGTCGCCGCCGTCGTCGCGCTCGTGCTCTGGACGACGGTCGGGGGTTCGGTCGGCCCGCCGCTGCCGATGCTGGCGCAGGCCACGATCCTGTCGGTGGTGGTCTCCTTCTGGTTGACGATCATGTGGGGCGGCTGGCCGTTCTCGCTGATCAGGAACGAGCTCGCCTCCGGGGTCGCGCTGCTCGTGGGGGGCTACGTCGTGGCGGCGGTGCTGTTCGAGGTGTTCTTCGACTACGGCTGGCTCGAGGGCGCCCCGGTCTACATCGCTGCGCTCGACCCCGCCGGGCTGTTCAACGCCTGGGATGCCACCGTGTTCGCCGTGACGGCGCTCGCGGTCATGTTCCTGGTGCTGCACCTCGACCTCTGGCCGCTCACCCGCTCGTCGACGGTGATGAGGCAGCCGGTGCTCGGCCTGGTCTGGACGGCCCTCGTGGTGGTCATCGGTCTGGTCGCCTACCTGCTCGGCACCCGCACCTTCGGGATGACGCCGCCGGACTTCCTCGTGACCGTGCCGATCCCGTTCATCTTCGGTTCCGTGGTGCTGCTCAACATGCTGCAGGACTCGCTGTTCGCCGGGCGGTCGCAGCCGGTCAAGGGCGTGCTCAGCGCGGTCAGTGCGATGGTCGTGGGCACCGTGCTCGCGCTGCTCTTCCGGGCGGTGATGCCGCTGGTCACCGGGTCGCTGCCGTCGGGGCCGGCGACGTTCGACGCCGAGCTCTGGCTGGCCAACGCACTGCTGGCCGTCACCTTCCCGTTCCTGGCGTTCTACGGCGACTACTTCCAGCTGTGGCCGCTCGCCGGGCCGCCGGCTCCGGAGGCCGTCGCCGACGACGGCACCGACTCGGGCTCGGACTCGCAGGGGCACCTCGCCGGCGCCTCCCAGTAGCTCGTCGAGGTCTCACGACCCGCTGACCGAATCGACGTGACGTCAGCGAGTCGTGGGACCTCGACGTCCCGGGGGATCGCCGTCCACCGAGCGGATCACCACCGAGAAGCCCCGGCCGGCGTGGTCGCCGTCGAGGTGCTCGACGTGCACGCAGACGCCGGTGCCGACGTCGAGGGCCACGAGGTATCGCGTGGCGTAGGTGAGCCCCGGCTGCTGCCCGCGCGCCGTCGGGGCGCCCCCGAGCGCCTCGAGGTCGTCGCTGACCCGGCCGAACAGCAGCGGGCAGCACGAGCACCGGGGCGAGTACTCCTCACGCGGCGCGACCTCGGCCCACCAGGTCTCGCGCCCGTGCCGCACCGACTCGTCGATGCGGTGCACGTCGAGCGCCGGCGGTGGCACGGCATCCGGCTCGCACGGGCCGGGGTCGCGCAGCGAACCGTCGGCGAGCTCGACCGGGTCGAGCATCGCCACGAACTGGTAGTCCTGCCACATCGGGTCGTCGCTCGCGCGCTCCGCCGGCCGCCGCACGACGAACCCGTCGGCGTCGACCTCGACCGGCAGCTCCCACGTGAACGGCACCTCGCCGAGCCCGCGACCACCGGCCCCCCGGTCGGCCCAGTCCTCCCGGGTGCGCAGCGCCGTGCTCCGGTGCCGCTCCCCGTCGGCCAGGCGCACCTCGAGCCCCACCCCGCGCTCCAGCAGCGCGTGCACGCTGTGCTCCGGCCCGTGCAGCGGGCGCCGGTGCAGGTCGAACGTGAGCGCGCGCCACCGCCACGGCGACGAGCGCGCGAGACCGCGGAAGCGGTCGGGGGTGGGGGACGGCACGCCCACAGTGGAGCACCGGCGCCCCGGCGCGGTCCACGGGGTTTCGACGGAGGACCCGTGGCCACAACATTAGACAAACCAACAACATCGCAGGTCGCCGGTTCGATGGTCTGGATGCCGCTCGCCTAGGGTCGGACCATGGACGTCGGTGCCGCGGTCGCGGCCGTGCGGTCGTCCGGCACCATCCTCGAGGGGTTGCGCGCCGGCGAACGGCTCGAGCACGTCGCGCGGCACGCCGGCCCGGAGGCCGTCGACCTGCTCGTGGCCGCCACCGACGACCACGACCCCATCACCGCGGTCGCGGCGGTGCGCGCCCTCGGCGCCGAGGGGGGTGGGGTGGCGTCCCGTCACCTCGTCGCCCTCCTCGACGACGACCGCGAGCACGTGGCCGAGCACGCGGTCGAAGCCCTGCGCTGGGTCGACCCGCAGCCGTCGGGAGTCGCGCCGCTGGTCCGACGATGCGCTGCGGGCGGGTTCACCGCGATGCTCGCGCAACGCACCCTCGAGACGTGGGCGAACGGCGCCCCGGATGCCGTCCACGCGGGCGTGGCCGCGGCCCTCACCCCGCAGCGCGACCCCGGCGCGCGCGCACGTCTCGTGGAGACGATGGGCCTCGTGCGAGGACCCGCGGTCACGACGGTGCTCACCCGGATCGCGGAGGACGCCGCCGAGGCGGAGGTCGTGCGAGCTACGGCCCTCGCCGCGCTGGGGGACCGCCTCGCCGAGGCGGGGCTCCATGACGCACCCGAGGTGGCGGCGGCCCGAGCCGTCCTCGGCTCGGTGGCCGCGTCGACCGGGCCGCTTGCCCGGGTCGCCGCCCTCGGCCTGTCCGACGGGCTCGCGCTGCGGCCGGTGCCGGTACGCCGCGACGGCCTCACGGTCGTCCAGCTCTTCCTCCACGGTGACATCGACGGTCGCCTGCGCCACTCGGGCCAGGGTGACACCGGCGGCATCGCCACCCTGCTCGTCCAGCTCGGTGACGCCCTGCTGCGGCAGGGTCGCCAGGTGGAGCGGGTCGTCACCGTCTCGGGTGGCGGCTGGGGCGACGGGTCCGCGCTCGCCGACGCCCTCGCGCCCGCCGGCCACCACTACGCGCGGATCCCGTTGTGGGGGAGACCCACCGGTGCGGCGACGGCCTGGCCACGCCGGGTCGAGGCGCGGCGCGGCCTCCGGCGGGTGCTGCGTGCCGCGGGCCACGTGGACGTGCTGCACCTGCGGATGGCCGACGTCGGGTCGATGGTGGCCGCCGAGGTGGCGGCCGAGCTCGGCATCCCGGTCGTCCTCACCGTCGCGCCCGACCCCCAGGCCCTCGTCGCCGCGCGGGAGGCCGGCGGCAGCCTGACCCGCTCCGGGTTCGGGGCGGCCGACCGGGTCGAGCACCTGTGGTTCCGCGACCGGCTGTTGCGAGACCTCGCCGGCCAGGCCGAGCACCTGGTCCTCTTCCCCCGTCCGGACGTCGAGCGCAGCATCGCGCGCCTGGTCGGCATCGACGTGTCGACCCAGCGCGAGCGCGTCCTCGTGGTCGGCGAGGGCATCGACGTCGTGGCGCTCGAGCGCGTCGCGAAGGAGGTTCGGGGCGGCGCACCGCAGGCGCCGGGCACGGCATCCGCGCTCGAGGAGCTCGACGCCCTGCTCGCCGGGCTCCCGGCGGAGCGGCGGTCGCTGCCCCTCGCACTGACCGTCGGCCGGCTCGCCCCGGTCAAGGGCCTGGCGACGCTCGTCACCTCGTGGCTGGCCGACCCGGTGCTGCGGGCCCGGTGCAACCTGCTCGTCGTCGGCGGTGACCTCGACGACCCGAGCCCCGAGGAGGCCGCGGAGCTCGCGCGGATCCGTGATGCCCTCGCCGGTGACCCGTCCGGCGGCGCCGGCCTGCTCCTCGCCGGCCACCGGCCCAACTCCACGACGACGGCGTGGCTGGCGGCCGGCCAGGGGGGCAGGCCCGGTACGGCTGCCCCGGGGGGCGTCTACGTGTGCGCCAGCCTCAAGGAGGAGTTCGGCATCGCGATCCTCGAGGCCATGGCGGTGGGGCTCGTGGTCGTCGCCCCGAACGGTGGCGGCCCCGCGACCTACGTCGACGACGCCCTGACCGGCGTCCTCACCGACACTGCGCACCCGGGCGCCCTGGCCGCGGGCGTCGTCCGGGCCCTCGACCTCGCGACGTCGCCCGGGGCCGAGCTGCGTGACCGTCGAGCGCGGGCCGTGGTGCGCGAACGCTTCGGCATCGACACCATGGCCGCCTCGCTGCGCGAGGTCTACGCCGACGTCGCGTCGGGGCAGGTCGGCGGCACCGACGCGACGGCCACGGCGCCATGACGCTGCTCGTCATCAGCCCGGACTACGCCTCGCACCTGTACCCCCTGGCCACCCTCGCCACCGCCTGGCGGGACGACGGCGAGCGGGTCGTCGTCGCGACGGGCCACACCAACGACGCGGTGGTCCGCGGGTTCGGCTTCGAGCGCGAACATCTCCGGCTCGGCCGGGGCTCGAACCCCGGGGTGATCCGCGCCGAGGAGCAGCCCCGGGGGGAGGACGACTCGCTCCGCGGGTTCTTCGAGGCCACCCGGGGCGGCGCCGTCGCGGCGTTGGCGTTCCAGGCTCGCGCCCGCGGTGACGACCTGCTCTGGAACCCGGTCGAGGTGGCCGCGGAGGTCCGCGACCTCGTCGAGCGGGTGCGTCCGGACGCCGTGCTCGTCGACCACCTGGCCTTCGGCGCCAGGCTGGGGCTGGTGAGTGCACGGGTCCCGCACGCCGACGTCGTGCTCGGGCACCCCTCGGCCCTCACCGTGGGCGACGAGGTCTACGGCTACCCACCGGCCTGGCCGCGGTGCATCCGCCCCGACCCGGGCGCGCTCGCCGAGCTCCGGTCGCTCTGCGTCGACGTCCGGGACACCTTCACGGCGCAGTGGAACGCGGCCCTCGCCGTGCTGGACCCGGCGGCCCCGCCCAGCGCCGACGTCTTCGCCGAGACCGGCGACCTGCTGCTGCTGAACTACCCCGAGCGTCTCCACGACCCCGAGCGCACGGCGCTGCTGCCCGCACACACCTTCCTGGGCTCGGCGGTGCGCGAGGAGCCTCCGGACCCCGAGGTGGAGCGCTGGCTGCTGGCCGACCACCGGCCGGTCGTCTACGTCAGCCTCGGCAGCTTCCTGTCGGCCCGCGCCGACGTGCTGGCCGTCGTCGCACGGGCACTGCGGCGGCTCGACGTGCGGGTGGCCCTCGCGACCGGGTCCGCGCCTCGTGACCTGCTAGGCCCGCTCCCGCAGGAGTGGCTCGTGCGCGAGTTCCTCCCCCAGGTCCGGCTCCTCGCGCACTCGGCCGTCGCGGTGTCGCACGGCGGCAACAACAGCGTCACCGAGGCGCTGACCGCGGGGGTTCCGCTGCTCGTGCTGCCGCTGTCGACCGACCAGTTCGCCGGGGCGGCCGCGGTCGAACGTGGCGGCGTCGGGCTCTGCCTCGACCCGAACGCGGCGACGCCCGACGACATCCGCAGGGCAGTCCAGGCCCTCCTGTCTCCCCTGGGTGCCCGTGCAGCCGCGGTCGGGCTGGGCGCCGACCTGCGGGAGGTTCCCGGGGCCCGGCGCGCGCACGCAGCGGTCTCGACCAGGTGGCCCTCGTGACCGGAGGCCCGGGCGCCCTCACGGCGTGATGTCGAGTGCTCGCCGGTCGCGGGAGAAGGTCCGGAGCAGCTCGGCCGCGACGGCGACGGCGATGGTCGCGGGCTCCTTCCCGTCGAGGTCGGGCACCCCGATGGGGGTGCGGATCCGGGCCACGACGTCGGCGGGGTGACCCTCGGCGGTGAGGCGTCGCTCGAACCGGCTCCACTTGGCCGACGACCCGATCAGGCCGATGCCGCCCAGGTGCGAGCAGCGCAGGGCGGCGTCACACAGGGCGTAGTCCTCGGCGTGGTCGTGCGTCATGACGAGCACCTGCGTTCCGGGCGGCACCGCGTCGAGCACCATCTCCGGCAGCGGCGAGTGGTGCACCTCGACCCGGGCGACGGCATCGGCCAGCCACGGCATCGCGGCGGCGTCGAGCTGCTCCTCGCGCGAGTCGACGAGGTGGAGGTCGAGGTCGTGGCGGCTGAGGATGCGCGCGAGCTCGTGACCGACGTGGCCCATGCCGAAGACGGCGACGCAGGGTGTGACGGCCAGGGGCTCGAGGAGGATGCCGACCTCCCCGCCGCAGCACTGCCTCCCGTGCTCGGTGCGCGCCTTGTCGCTGAGGGTGAGGTCGAGGTGCTCCGGTGCGGTCGCGCCCTCCTCGAGCATCCGCCGCGAGCGGGCGACCGCCGTCTGTTCGAGGTTGCCGCCGCCGATGCTGCCCCAGGTGGCACGGGAGGACACGACCATCTTCGCCCCGGCGTCCCGTGGGGCATGCCCACGCACGGAGACCAGGGTCACCAGCACGCCGGGTTCGCGCGTGGCGCGCAACCGTTCGACCGCGGCGAGCCAGTGCACGTCAGGCCCCCCGTCCGGGTGCGGGGACGAGCGCCTCGGATGCCGGCTCGAGCGGGTGCGCGTCGACGTCGGGCTGGTCGGGGACGACCCCGGGCGCACCCTCGACGACGGGCTGCAGGCCGGGGGGCACCGCCCCGCCGCGGGCCTGCTCGATCGCCCAGAAGACCGCCTCCGGCGTGGCCGGTGAGGCCAGGTCGACGGCCACGCCCGCCGGCCCGAACGCCGCAGCGGCCTGTCGCAGGGCCTCACGCACCGAGAACGCGAGCATGAGCGGGGGCTCGCCGACGGCCTTCGACCCGTAGACGGCGCCGTCCTCGTGGGCCCGCTCGAGCAGGGCGACGCGGAAGTCGTCGGGCATCTCCGACAGGCTCGGGAGCTTGTAGGTGCTCGCCGAGCCGGTCGCGAGCCGGCCACGGGTGGGGGAGCCCGACTCGTCCCAGCGCAGGTCCTCCAGGGTCAGCCAGCCTGCCCCCTGGACGAACGCGCCCTCGACCTGGCCGATGTCGACGAGGGGGGACAGCGAGTCACCGACGTCGTGCACGATGTCGACGCGCCGCACCCGGTAGGCCCCGGTGAAGCCGTCGACCTCGACCTCGGTCGCCGCCGCGCCGTACGAGAAGTACTTGAACGGCGAACCCTGCATCGTCGTCGAGTCCCAGTGCAGGCCC
>DASSQL010000337.1:0-5014 GCA_035702525.1 Ornithinibacter sp.
GGCGCCCGTGGTGTCGCCGACCAGGAAGACGTCGTCGCCCACGACGATGCCCTTGCGGCCGAGCTCGCGGGCTCGCATCGCGATGACGACGTGGCGGTCGTCGTCGTCGCCGACGAGGGTCGTGTAGCGGCCCCGGTCGACACCGGTCACCCGGCCGGGGACGGCATCCTCGTGGGCGGGTCGGTCTTTGCTGCGCGGGCGAGTTCCCCTGCGGTTGGGGCGGATCCGCACATCTGACTCGTCGTACGAGCCGGTCGCCCGGGCCATCAGGCGCCTGCCGCGACCCGGTCGCTGAGCATGTGGTCCCACAGCCGGGTGAACTCGGGCATGGTCTTCGCCACCGTTCCGACGTCCTCGACGACCAGGCCGGGAACGACCAGCCCGAGCACCGCCGCGGCCATGACCATGCGGTGGTCGGCGTAGGTGTGGAAGGTGCCGCCGTGCAACGGGCCCGGCGTGATCCGCAGCCCGTCGACGGTCTCGTCGACCCCCACGCCGAGACCGGTCAGCTCGGTGCGCAGGGCCGCGAGCCGGTCGGTCTCGTGCCCGCGGATGTGGGCGACCCCGCGGATGATGCTCGGGGAGTCGGCGAGGGCACACAGCGCCGCGACCACCGGGGTGAGCTCACTGGAGTCGTGCAGGTCGACGTCGATGCCGGAGAAGCCTCCGCCGCCGCTGACGGTGAGGCCGGCCCGGTCGAGCACGACCTCGGCGCCCATCATGTCGAGCACGTCGCGGATGAAGTCGCCGCCCTGCGTCGTGTACTGCGGCCACCCCGGCACCTGGACCCGGCCGTTGGTGACCAGCGCCGCCGCGAGGAACTGGGCGGCATTGGACAGGTCGGGCTCGACCTGCACGTCGAGCGCGTTGACCTCGCTCGGCTCGACCCGCCAGGTGTGCTCGTCGCCGTCGTCGACCACGACGCCCGCGTCGCGCAGGGTCTCGACGGTCATCTCGATGTGCGGCAGGCTCGGGACCGCCTTGCCGTCGTGGTGCACCGTGACGCCCTCGTCGAAGCGGGCGCCGGACAGCAGCAGCCCGGACACGAACTGCGACGACGCCGAGGCGTCGAGGGTGACCGCCCCGCCGCGCACCGACCCGCGGCCGCGGACCGTGAACGGCAGGCCGCCGCGGCCGTCGTCGTCGACCTCGACCCCGAGGGTGCGCAGCGCACCGAGCACCGGTGCCATGGGGCGCAGCCGGGCGTGCGGGTCGCCGTCGAAGCGGACCGGCCCGTCGGCCAGGCCGGCCACCGCGGGGACGAAGCGCATGACGTTCCCGGCGAGCCCGCAGTCGACGGTGCCCCCGCCGACCAGGCGACCCGGGGTGACGAGCCAGTCACCGTCGTCGACGTCCTCGACCACCGCGCCCAGGGTGCGCAGCGCCTGCACCATGAGCAGCGTGTCGCGCGACCGGAGGGGGGAACGCAGGAGGGAGACGTCGCTCGCCAGGGCGGCGAGCACGAGGTAGCGGTTGGTGAGGGACTTGCTGCCCGGGAGGACGACGCGCGCGTCGACCGGCCCGGTGGCGGTGGGTGCCGTCCAGTCAGCCGATGGCATGTTGCGCCTGGACCGCCTTCAGCTTGGCCTCGCGGGCCGCCGCGTGCGCCAGGTGGCGTGCCTCGCGGCGGGTCTGGCGAGCAGTGCGGTGCGCGCTGTCGTTGACCATGTGCGCCCGGTAGGCGAGACCCGGCTTGCCCGCCGTGTCGACAGCGGCGATGAGCAGGCCGCCGAGCAGGCTGACGTTCTTGAAGAACTGGACCTTCTGCTGGGCTCGCACCTTCGGGTCCTGCTCGTTCCAGAACGAGTGCGCCGCAACGGTGGTGGGCACGAGGGTCGCGGCGAGAACGGTCGATGCCAGGCGGGGGAGCCGGCCCAGTGCCAGGAGTGCTCCGGCGCCGACCATCGCGGCACCGTTGGCCCGGACCAGCAGCTCGGTGTCGTCGGGCAGGCCGATGGCGGGCGCCAGCTTCTCGACGAGGGGCCGGGCCGTGTCGGCCTTGGTGCCCGGGTGCTTGAGCTGGTCGAGCCCGCCGACGACGAACATCGCGGCGAGCATGGGGCGGGCGACGCGGCGCACCAAGGTCATCAGGGGTCCTCCCGGTCAGTTCCTGCTGGACTGATGTGAAGTCCCTACGGTAGTTGCTCGGCGCCCGGGTAAGTAGCCTGACGTCCATGTGTGGTCGGTATGCCGCGACGGCGAACCCTGACGAGCTGGTGCTCGAGTTCGAGGTCGACGAGGACCGCACCGGCGAGCCCGGCCGCAGCGTCCTGGTCAACCCCCAGGAACCGCCGGCCGGGCGCCCCGACCACAACATGGCACCGACCAAGCGTGCCCCCGTCGTGCTCGCCCGGGCTCCCCGCGAGGACCGCGACGCCCCGCCGCGCCGCCAGCTCCGGCTGCTCACCTGGGGCCTGGTGCCGAGCTGGTCCAAGGACCCCGGCGGCGCGGCCCGGATGATCAACGCCCGGGTCGAGTCCGTCGCCGACAAGCCCGCCTTCGCCCGCGCCCTGGCCTCGCGGCGCTGCCTGGTGCCCGCCCGCGGGTGGTACGAGTGGCAGGCCTCGCCGACCGCGCTGGACCCCAAGGGAAAGCCGCGCAAGCAGCCGTTCTTCACCTCCCGGGTCGACGGCACGAGCGTCGCGATGGCGGGCCTCTACGAGTTCTGGCGGGACCCCACGGTCACGGATGCCGACGACCCCCTCGCGTGGCTGACCACCTTCACCGTGGTCACCGGCCCCGCGGAACCGGGGCTGGACCGCATCCACGACCGCCAGCCGCTCGTGCTCGAGCCGGAGGAGTGGGCCACCTGGCTCGACCCGGCGACCGGGGCCGCCGACGTGCTCGGGCTGCTCGAACCGCGCGGCCCGGGCCGCTTCACGGCGTACCCCGTGTCGCGGGCCGTCAGCAGCAACCGGTCGAACGGCCCGCAGCTGCTCGACCCGGTACCGCCCGAGGAGCTCGTCGGCGTGGTCGACCCGGTCACGGGCGAGATCATCGGCGGTCAGGCGTGAGCGACCCGGGGGAGGGGGCGGCCGGCGCCACCGAGGCCGGCGAGGTACGGCTGGTCGACACCCCGCTCGGGCCGGCGCGGGCCACGACGACCCGGCCCGACGGCATCCCGGCCGGTGCCCTCGTGCTCGGCCACGGCGCCGGCGGGCTGCGCTGGACCCTCGACGTGCTCGCCACCCGCGACGCCGCCGTCGCCGCCGGCTGGGTCGTCGTGCTGGTCGACCAGCCCTGGCGGGTGGCCGGCAAGAGGCTCGGGCCGGCCCCTGCGTCGCTCGACGTGGCCTGGCTGCCGCTGCTCGAAGCCCTCGTGCCCGACCTCGGGCCGGGCCGGCTGGTCGTGGGCGGGCGCAGCGCGGGTGCCCGGGTCGCCTGCCGGACCGCCGCCGCCGTGGGTGCGAGCGCGGTCGTCGCACTGTCCTTCCCGCTGCACCCGCCAGGGAAACCGGCGAGCTCGCGCGCCCCGGAGCTCGCCATGCCGTCGGCCCACGGCATCCCGGTGCACGTGGTGCAGGGCCGCACCGACCCCTTCGGCACCCCGGCCGAGGTCGAGGCCGTGCTGCCGCCCGGCGCGACCCTCGACGTCGTGACCGGCGCCCACTCGATCGGCGGCTCGGCGCCCCAGGTGGCCGCCCTGGTGGTGCGGCGGCTCCTCGGCGGCTGAGCCCCACCGAGCCGCCGGCGGGGAATGTCGTCGTCGGGGAGGGCGTTGACCGACCTGTCCGCGTAGCGCCCAGGAAAGGTCACGACCTCGTGTTCGTCCTCGACACCACAGCCCCCAGCCGGGCCCGGATAGGCTGGGAGACGATGACCACTCCACCGACACCCGTCGACAGCCCCCCGGACTCCGAGGTCGACCTCGCCACCGAGACCACCGCCGAGCGTCAGGCCCGCTTCGAGCGCGAGGCACTGCCCCTGCTCGACCAGCTCTACGCCGCGGCCATGCGCACCACGCGCAACCCGGCCGACGCCGAGGACCTGCTGCAGGAGACCTACGCCAAGGCGTACGCCGCGTTCCACCAGTACCGGCCCGGCACGAACCTCAAGGCGTGGATGTACCGCATCCTCACCAACACCTACATCAACACCTACCGCAAGCGGCAGCGCGAGCCGCTGCAGTCCGACGCCGCCGAGGTCGAGGACTACCAGCTCGCGCGGGCCGAGTCGCACACGTCGGTGGGCCTGAAGTCCGCCGAGGTCGCCGCGCTGGAGCACCTGCCCGACACCGAGGTGAAGCGGGCGCTGCAGGAGCTGCCCGAGGACTTCCGGATGGCCGTGTACCTCGCCGACGTCGAGGGCTTCGCCTACAAGGAGATCGCCGAGATCATGGGCACGCCCATCGGCACCGTGATGTCGCGGCTGCACCGCGGACGTCGCCAGCTGCGCGGGCTGCTCACCGAGTACGCCAAGGACCGTGGCTTCGGCACCGGCACCCAGGAGGAGTCATGACCCAGGACGCCCACGCCGGCCACGGCGACTGCTCCGAGGTCCTGCACCGCATCTACGAGTACCTCGACGGCGAGATGAGCGCCGACGACGTGCGACGCGTCGCGGCCCACCTCAACGAGTGCCAGCCGTGCCTGGCCGAGCACGACCTCGACGTCGCGCTCAAGCAGGTCGTCCGCCGCTCGTGCTCGGGCGAGACGGCGCCGCCGGCGGTGCGCCTGCAGATCATGCAGCGCATCACCATGGTGCGCCTCGACACCGACGGCTGAGCCGGACAGGGCCGCCGAGAGCGGCCACACGCGAGAACACCCGGTATGCCGTCACGGCCTACCGGGTGTTTCTGCGTTCGTGCTCAGGCGTTGGGCTTGCGGCCGTGGTTGGCCTTGTTGCCCTTGCGCGAGCGGCGCGTGCGGGCGCGCTTGCTCATGGGTTGCCTTTCGTCGGGGACGGTCTGCCTGATGGTGCGTTGAGACGCACTGGGCTCTCAGTCATTGTCGCACACCGCGCTGCGTGCGAGACTCGACGTGTTCGGTCCCAGCCGTCCACGGACCGTACATCC
>DASSQL010000338.1:0-2829 GCA_035702525.1 Ornithinibacter sp.
GGCATCGCGGGTCACCGGCCGCATCGCGGCTCGCACCCGGGCGTCCGTGGAGACGTCGAGGGCCGAGAAGGCGTCGTCGAACAGGTAGATGCCGGCCTTGCTCACCAGGGCCCGGGCGATCGCCAGGCGCTGGCGCTGGCCCCCGCTGACGTTGGTGCCGCCCTGCGCGATCGGCGACTCCAGCCCGTCCGGCATCTCGCGCACGAAGCCGTCGGCCTGGGCCACCGTGAGGGCCTGCCACAGCTCGTCGTCGGTGGCGTCCGGGTCGCCGTAGCGCAGGTTCGACGCCACGGTTCCGGTGAACAGGTACGGCCGCTGCGGCACCAGGCCGATGTGCGACCAGAGGTCCTCGAGCTCGGCCTCGCGCACGTCGACCCCGCCCACGAGCACCTGCCCGTCGGTCACGTCGTGCAGCCGCGGGATGAGGCCGACCAGGGTGGTCTTGCCGGCACCGGTCGAGCCGACGACGGCGGTCGTCGTGCCGGGCTCGGCGCGCAGCGACACCTCGCGCAGCACCGGGGCATCGGCACCCGGGTAGGCGAAGGTGACGCCGCGCAGCTCGACGGTGACGGGACCGGGTGGGATGACGGCGGGGTCGGCCGGGGGGTGCACCGAGCTCTCGGTGTCGAGCACCGCCTGGATGCGGCCGGCCGAGACGGTGGCCCGCGGGATCATCATCGACATGAAGGTCGCCATCATCACCGACATCAGGATCTGGATCAGGTAGGACATGAACGCCGTCATGGCGCCGATCTCCATCTGCCCGTTCTCGATCCGGTGGGCGCCGAACCACAGCACCGCGATCGTCGAGGCGTTGAAGATGATCATGACGACCGGGAAGGCCATCGCCATCAGCTTGCCGACGGCGAGGGCCGTACCGGTGTACGTGCGGTTGGCCGCGGCGAAGCGCTCGCGCTCGACGTCCTCGCGGACGAAGGCGCGTACGACCCGCAGGCCGGTGATCTGCTCGCGCAGGATGCGGTTGACCGAGTCGACGGCGACCTGCATCGAGCGGAAGTGCGGCACCATGCGCGAGGTGATGATGCCGACGGCGATCCCCAGCGCCGGCACGGCGACGGCGACCAGCCAGGCCAGCCCGAGGTCCTCGCGCAGGGCCATGAAGATGCCGCCGACCATCATGATCGGCGCCGACACCATGATGGCCAGGAACATGTAGGTGACCGTCTGCACCTGGGTGACGTCGTTGGTGCTGCGGCTGATCAGGGTCGGGGCGCCGAAGCGGGAGAGCTCCTGGGCCGAGAACTGCCCGACCCGGTGGAACACCGACGAGCGCACCTCGCGGCCGAGCGAGGCCGAGGTCTGCGCGCCGATCCGGGTGGCGCCGATCGTGGCGATGACCTGCACGAACGAGATCACCAGCATGACCATGCCGGTGCGCATGATGAACGCCGTGTCGCCGACCGCGACGCCCTCGTCGATGATCCGGCCGAACAGGCTCGGCAGGTAGAGCGAGGCGAGGGTGGCGACCAGCTGCAGGGCCAGGAGCACCCCGAGCATGCCGGCGTACGGCGTGAGGTAGGTGCGGACGAGTCGGTACAGCATCAGGACTTCCTTCGGGTTCCGTCGAGCACGACGTCGACGATCTCGGCCGCGTCGAGGCGACGGGTCGAGAGCAGCGGGTGGACGCTGGAGAGGGTGAGGAGTGACAGCAGGCCGACGACCTCGTCGACGGGCTTGCGCAGGGTGGCGGCGTCGTCACCGACGAGGTCCGCGAAGGCGGCGTTGACGGCCGGGTCGGAGGTGCCCTTGTGCCGGCCGGGCTTCGGGGGCGGGGTCATCCCGGCGCCGTGCAGCACGCTCACCAGGCCGACGATCTGCTCGACGTGGCGCTGCATCACCGCGACGCCGGCGACGAGTCGCTCGTCGAGCGGGAGGTCGTGGTCGATGCCCCGCAGCTGCGCCACCACCGGTGTGGAGTCGAACACCGCTGCGGCACAGGCTCGCACGAGCTCGTCCTTGCTGCCGAAGGCCCGGAACACGGTGCCCTCGGCGATGCCGGCCGCCTCGGCCACCTGGCGGGTGGTCATCGCGGGCCCGTGCTCGCGCAGCAGCGGGATGGTCACCTCGACGATCGCCGAACGGCGGTCCTCGGGGCTCAGAGCGGGGGCACGGGGGGTCACCCGCTCGACTATAAGTGAGTGAGCACTCACTCACAAGTCATTATCGTGGGCCACCCGGGTTCACGACGTCAGCACGACGGTGGATGCCGTGCCGGCTCTGGTCCCAGCTCCCGATGCGCGCCCCTGCTCCCGATGCATGCCGCTGCAACGGTGCGCATGCGGAGCAACGACCCGAGCCCGGAGGAACGACCCGAGTCGGGCGTCAGCGGCACCGGCACCCCCCCGGCATCCGATCTCTGCGGAGTCAGGAGCACTCCGCCGGGTCAGGACCGTACCCGCCCCTGACTCGGCGCGTGCTCCTGGCTCCGCGGGGACAGCCGGTCAGCGCAGGAGGCCGTCCTTGACGGCGTCGCGGAGGAACGCCACGACCTCGGCCCGGACCGCCTCGCCGTCGAGGTCGAGCAGGCCGGCGATCGCAGCCGCGGCGGCCCGAGCGGTCAGCTCGCCGTCAGCCACCGACACGAAGGCCGAGGTGACCGTGGACAGAGCGAGGTGTCGCCTCAGCCCGCCGCCCTGGCGCAGCACGATGGCCGTCGGGTCGGGCGCGCCCGGCATCGTGTGCCGCTCCTCGTGCACGTCGGGGGCACACCGCCAGGCGATGTCGAGCACCTCGTCGTCGTCGTGCTCGGCCAGCCAGGTGCGGGCGTCGAGGCCGGCGAGCACGGTCGGACCCATCGGCGCCTCCACC
>DASSQL010000339.1:0-2334 GCA_035702525.1 Ornithinibacter sp.
GAGCTGCACGCCCACATCTGGCGCGCCCAGGTCGGCCGGGTGCCGCTGCTGCTCCTCGACTCCGACGTGCACGAGAACGACGAGGCGGCGCGCAGCGTCACCGAGCGCCTCTACGGCGGCGGCGGCGAGCTGCGCCTGCAGCAGGAGATGCTGCTCGGGATGGGCGGCGTGCGCGCGCTGCGGCTGTGGTCGCAGCTCACCGGCGCACCGACCCCGGACGTCTACCACGCCAACGAGGGCCACGCCGGGTTCCTCGGCGTCGAGCGGATCAGCGAGCTCGTGCGGGCCGAGGCGATGTCGTTCGACGAGGCGCTCGAGGCCGTGCGCTCCGCGACCGTCTTCACGACCCACACGCCGGTGCCCGCGGGCATCGACCGGTTCGACGCCTCGCTCATCGAGCTGTACTTCGGCGGCGCGCAGGCGCTCGACGGCGTGCCCGTCGAGCGGCTGCTGAAACTCGGCGCCGAGACCTACGAGGGCGGCTCGGCCGGCATGTTCAACATGGCCGTCATGGGCCTGCGCCTCGCGCAGCGTGCCAACGGTGTCTCGCAGCTGCACGGCGTCGTCAGCCGCGAGATGTTCGACGGCCTGTGGCCGGGCTTCGACGACGACGAGGTGCCGATCACCTCGATCACCAACGGCGTGCACGGGCCCACCTGGGTCGACCGCAAGGTGTTCGAGCTGGCTCGCACCCACGCCGACGTGCACGAGCTCGACACCCAGGAGTCATGGGAGGCGTTCGCCACGGTGCCGCGGGATGCCGTGTGGTCCACCAAGCGCGAGCTGCGCCTGCAGCTCGTCGAGGAGGCCCGGCGCCGCACCCGCCAGTCGTGGCTCGAGCGCGGCGCGTCGCCGGCCGAGCTCGGCTGGACCGACGAGATCCTCGACCCCGACGTGCTCACCATCGGCTTCGCCCGCCGGGTGCCCACCTACAAGCGGCTCACCCTGATGCTGCGCGACCCCGCGCGGCTCAAGAAGCTGCTGCTGCACCCGACCCGGCCGATCCAGCTGGTCATCGCCGGCAAGTCGCACCCGGCCGACGAGACCGGCAAGCAGCTGATCCAGCAGCTCGTGAAGTTCGCCGACGACCCGGAGGTGCGCCACCGCATCGTCTTCCTGCCGAACTACGACATCGCCATGGCCCTGCACCTGTACCCGGGCTGCGACGTCTGGCTGAACAACCCGCTGCGCCCGTTCGAGGCCTGCGGCACGTCCGGCATGAAGGCCGCGCTCAACGGCGCGCTCAACCTGTCCATCCTCGACGGCTGGTGGGACGAGTGGTTCGACGGCAAGAACGGCTGGGCGATCCCGACCGCCGACGGCGTCGAGGACCCCGAGCGGCGTGACGACATCGAGGCCAGCGCGCTCTACGACCTCGTCGAGCACCAGGTCGCCCCGCGGTTCTACGACACCGACGAGGACGGCCTGCCGCAGAACTGGCTGGCGATGATGCTGCACACCGTCACCACCCTCGGTCCGAAGGTGCGGGCCAGCCGGATGGTGCGCGACTACACCCAGAAGCTCTACGTGCCCGCAGCCCGGTCGGGCTGGGCCCTGAAGGAGGGCGGGTACGCCGGTGCCCGCGACCTCGCGGAGTACAAGGCGAAGGCTCGCGCCGCGTGGAGCCACGTGCACGTCGACCACGTCGAGTCCTCGGGCGTCGGTGACAGCCCGGAGCTCGGTGAGACGCTGCACGTGACCGCCTACGTGTCGCTGGGCGACCTCACGCCCGACGACGTCGAGGTGCAGGTGGCGCACGGCCGCACCAACCACCACGGCGACGAGCTGCACGACGTGTCGTCGGTGCCGCTGCAGCACGTGGAGTCCTACGAGCACGGCCGCCACCAGTTCTCCGGCGACCTGCTGCTGCGCTCCTCGGGTGCGTTCGGCTACACGGTGCGGGTGCTGCCCAAGCACCCCGGCCTGGCCCACCCGAGCTCGCTGGGCCTGGTCGCGAACGCCTGACCCGTCACAACTTTCTCGCCCGATCCCGGAACCTTCACCTTCGCACCCCTTCGGAAGGGGTGCGAAGGTGAAGGTTCTCGCATCGGGCGAGAAAGTTGTGGTCTCAGTGGGGGGTGGGGGACTCGACGAGGCGGTCGCGGGTGACGTCGGCGAGGGTGCGGCAGCCGGTGAGGGCCATCGTGAGGTCGAGCTCGGCGCGGATGTTGCGCAGCACCTCGCTCACGCCCTCGGCGCCGGCGAGCGCGAGCCCGTAGACGTGCGGGCGACCGATGCCCACGGCATCGGCGCCCAGGGCGAGCGCCACGAACACGTCGGCGCCCGAGCGGATGCCGCTGTCGAAGAGCACCCGTACGTCCGAGCCCGACGAGC
>DASSQL010000340.1:0-2561 GCA_035702525.1 Ornithinibacter sp.
TACGGCTGTGGACGGCATGCCGGGAATGTCAGCCACACGGCATACGGTTGGTGGTTCAGGATTCGGGCTCGCAGGGCCCGGCGGTCGCGTCGTGGAGGTCGTGTGGTGGCACGGGTGTTCACCGTCGACCGCCTCGCCGACCTCACCAACCGTGAGCTCGACGAGGTCTGCGGCACGGTGACCGTCGCCCGCGGCCTCGCCTACGCCAAGCAGGGCCGGGTGGTCGAGCTCGACCTGTCCGACGACGGCACCAAGGCCACCGGCTGGGTCAGCGGCAGCAACGGCCAGACGTACACCACTGCCGTCTCGCTCACCCCCGTCGCCACCCCGAGCGTCGGCCGGCTCGAGCTGCGCCGCTGGGCCAGCACCTGCTCCTGCCCCGTCGGCAGCGACTGCAAGCACGCCGTCGCGGTCGCCGCCGAGGCCCGCACGAAGCAGCCCCTCCTCGACCGCGCCGTCGGCCGCGCGCCCGCCCCGCCGCGCCCCACCTGGGAGCGCGCCCTCGGCGGGCTGCTCGACGACAACGACCTCGAGCCCGAGCACACCCAGGTCGGCCTCCTCATCGAGCCCGCCACCGGCCCGCGGCGCGACGAGCCGGCCCGGGCCCAGCTGCGCATCCGGCCCGTCGTGCCCGGGGTGCGCGGCGGCTGGATCCGCACCGGCGTCTCCTGGGAGACCTTCGCCGGCGGCTACTACGGCTTCGGCCGGGTCTCCTTCGCCGACGAGCAGCGCGACGCGCTCACCGCCGTCGCCGACGCCCACCGCCGCTCGGTGCGCGCGTTCGGGTACGGCCGGATGCCGGACGCCATCCTCCTCGACCACCTCGGCCCCGGCTGGGTCGCGCTGCTGCGGGCGGCCGACCGGGCCGGCGTACGGCTGCTCACCGACCTCGCCGAGGGTGGCGAGGTCGCGTTCGCGCCCGAGCCGGCCGAGCTCGTCGTCGACGTCGTGCGCACCGACGACGGCGCCGAGCTGCACCCGCGCCTCGACCTGCCGACCAGCGCCGCCGGCACCCGGCCCACCCTCGTCGGGCAGCCCGCCACCGGCTTCTACCTGCGTGACGGCGAGACCCTCGTGCTCGGCGCCCTCGCCGAGCCGCTCGACGGCACCCGGCAGAAGCTGCTCGACCTCGGCGTCGTCGAGGTCCCCGAGGCCGACTGGGCCCGCTTCATCGTCACCCACCTGCCCGGCCTGCGACGCAAGGCCCGGGTCCGCGCGGCATCCGGCGACCTCGACCTGCCCGAGGCCGTGCCGCCGCGCCTCACCCTGCGCGCCACCTTCGAGCCCGGGCACCGAGCCCACCTGGAGTGGGGGTTCCGTTACGGCGCGAACGCCGGTGGGGTGCTGGTGCCGTTGGCCGCCGAGGAGCCCGACCCGATGCGCGACCGGGCCGCCGAGCGCGCCCTGGTCGACGAGCTGCTCGAGGTCGAGGAGGTCGCCGGCTTCGACCCGCTGTGGCAGGTCGTGGCCCGCATCCGGCGCCTGGTGCCCGAGACCCGCCTGCACGGGTTCACCACGGTCGCGTTCTCCGAGCTGCTGCCGGTGCTCGAGGAGCTGCCGAACCTCGAGCTGACCGTGGTCGGCGAGCCCGCCACCTACAGCGAGGCGGTCGACGCGCCGCTGATCCAGGTCTCGACGTCCGACCCGGCCGACGGCGCCCCCACCGACTGGTTCGACCTCGGCATCTCGGTCACCGTGGCCGGCGAGGACGTGCCGCTGGCGCCGCTGATCGAGGCGCTCGCCCGCGGCCACGAGCACCTGATCCTCGACAGCGGCACCTGGTTCTCGCTCGACCGGCCTGAGCTCGAGACGCTGCGGGCGCTGGTCGACGAGGCCCGCTCGCTGCAGGACAAGCCCACCGACCCGCTGCGCATCTCGGTGGTGCACGCCGGGCTGTGGGAGGAGCTGGCGGCACTCGGGGTGGTCGAGCAGCAGTCCGAGCGGTGGTCCCGGGCCGTGGGGGCACTGCTCGACCTCGATGCGGTCGAGCCGGCCGAGCTGCCCACCGGGCTCGACGCCACGTTGCGGCCGTACCAGGTCGACGGCTTCCGCTGGCTGTCGCTGCTCTGGGACTGCGGGCTGGGCGGGGTGCTCGCCGACGACATGGGCCTGGGCAAGACGCTGCAGATGCTCGCGATGGTGCTGCGGGCGCACGAGCGCGGCGAGCTCGGCGACCCCGTGCTCGTCGTGGCCCCGACGTCGGTGCTGTCGACCTGGGAGAGCGAGGCGGCCCGGTTCGCCCCCTCGCTGCGCACGGTCGTCGTCGACCGCACCCGCAACAAGGCCGGGCGCGGGCTCGAGGAGACCATCGCCGGCGCGCAGGTCGTCATCACCTCGTACGCCGTGGCCCGCATCGACGAGGTGGCGTTCCGGTCGCGGCCGTGGGGCGCCGTGGTGCTCGACGAGGCACAGTTCGTGAAGAACCACCAGGCCAAGACCTACCAGGCGGTGCGCCGGCTCACGGCGCGGGCGAAGTTCGCGATCACGGGCACGCCGCTCGAGAACTCGCTGATGGACCTCTGGTCGCTGCTGTCGATCGTGGCGCCCGGGCTGCACCCCCG
>DASSQL010000341.1:0-2740 GCA_035702525.1 Ornithinibacter sp.
GCGAGCACGAGCAACGACACGGCGAGCAGCCGCATCCGGCGCAGACCGGCGCGTCGGGCGGCATCCGCGGGAGAAGGGGCCATGAGACTCACGCCCGCGATCCTGCCCCATCCGGCACGACAAACCGCTGCCGGATGCCGGGCCCGCGCCACCGGTGCCCAGCGCGCCTACGCTGGGTGGGTGCGTTTCCTCAACGACCTCCTGCCGCAGCACGACCTCACCTACGACGACGTCTTCATGGTGCCGAACCGGTCGTCGGTGACCAGCCGGCTCGACGTCGACCTCGCGACCGTCGACGGCACGGGCACGACGATCCCCCTCGTCGTCGCCAACATGACCGCCATCGCCGGCCGCCGGATGGCCGAGACGACCGCCCGCCGGGGTGCGCTGACCGTCATCCCGCAGGACATCCCCGCCGAGATCGTGCGTGACGTCGTCGCCTGGCAGAAGTCGCGCCACCTGGTCTACGACACCCCGATCACGCTGACCCCGACGATGACCGTCGGCGAGGCGCTCGTGCTGCTGCACAAGCGGGCCCACGGCGCCGCCATCGTCACGGTGGGAGACCGCCCGGTCGGCATCGTCACCGAGACCGACCTGACCGGGGTCGACCGGTTCACCCAGATCGACGACGTCATGGTGCGCGACATGGTGACGCTCCAGGACGGTGTCGACGTCGAGTCGGCCTTCGACACCCTCTCGCACGCACGCCGCCGCCTCGCCCCGATCGTGGGCGACGACGGCCGGCTGGTCGGCATCCTCACCCGGGCGGGGGCACTGCGCGCGCACCTCTACGCGCCCGCCCTCGACGACGCCGGCCGGCTGCGCATCGCCGCCGCGGTCGGCATCAACGGTGATGTCGCGACCAAGGCCAAGGACCTGCTCGACGCCGGCGCCGACGTGCTGGTGATCGACACCGCGCACGGCCACCAGGAGAAGATGATCGAGGTGCTGCGGGCGGTGCGCGCCCTCGACCCCGGGGTGCCGGTCGTGGCCGGCAACGTCGTCTCGGCCCAGGGCACCCGCGACCTGATCGAGGCCGGTGCCGACATCGTCAAGGTGGGGGTGGGCCCCGGTGCCATGTGCACGACCCGGATGATGACCGCCGTCGGGCGCCCCCAGTTCTCCGCGGTGCTCGAGTGCGCGACGGCGGCCCGCGAGCTGGGCCGGCACGTGTGGGCCGACGGTGGCGTGCGGCACCCGCGCGACGTCGCCCTCGCCCTGGCCGCCGGTGCCTCGAACGTCATGATCGGCTCGTGGTTCGCCGGCACCCTGGAGTCGCCCGGCGACCTCTACACCGACGAGGCCGGCCGCCAGTTCAAGGAGTCGTTCGGCATGGCGTCGTCACGGGCGGTGCGCGGCCGCACCGCGAGCGACACCGCCTACGACCGGGCCCGCAAGGCGATGTTCGAGGAGGGCATCAGCTCGGCCCGGATGTACGTCGACCCGGCCCGCCCGAGCGTCGAGGACGTGCTCGACGAGATCGTCGCCGGCCTGCGCAGCAGCTGCACCTACGCCGGGGCGCGCACCCTGGAGGAGTTCCACGAGCGGGCGACGGTCGGCATCCAGAGCACCGCCGGCTTCGCGGAGGGCCGCCCGCTGCACACCTCCTGGTGACCCCGGCTCACCGAGCAGCGCGATGGGGGAGGATGCCGGTATGCCGCTCGACGTCGCCTCGGTCCGTGCCCACTTCCCCGCGCTCACCGAGGGGGCCGCGCACTTCGACGGCCCCGGCGGCAGCCAGACCCCCGACGTCGTCGGCCGGGCGGTCGCCGACACCCTGACCAGCGCGATCTCGAACCGCGGCACGGTCACCTCCTCCGAGCGGCGCGCGGAGCAGGTCGTCACCGACTGCCGCGCCGCGCTCGCCGACCTGCTCGGGGCCGACCCGCGCGGCATCGTGTTCGGCCGCAGCGCCACGTCGCTCACCTACGACCTGGCCCGCACCCTGGCCAAGGACTGGGGCCCCGGCGACGAGGTCGTCGTCACCCGCCTCGACCACGACGCGAACATCCGGCCCTGGGTGCAGGCCGCCGAGGCGGTCGGCGCCACCGTGCGGTGGGTCGACTTCGACCCGGCCACCGGCGAGCTGTCGGCGGATGCCGTGGCGGCCGTGCTCTCCGAGCGCACCCGGCTCGTCGCCACCACGGGCGCCTCGAACCTGATCGGCACCCGCACCCCGGTCTGCAAGGTGGCCGACCTCGCCCACGAGGTGGGCGCCCTGCACTGGGTCGACGGGGTGCACGCCACCGCCCACGCGTCGGTCGACCTCGCCGCGCTGCGCGCCGACTTCTGGACCTGCTCGCCCTACAAGTTCATGGGCCCGCACTGCGGCGTGCTCGCCGCCGACCCGGCGCTGCTCGAGACCCTGCACCCCGACAAGCTGATGCCGTCGACGGATGCCGTGCCCGAGCGGTTCGAACTCGGCACCCTCCCCTACGAGCTGATGGCCGGCACGACCGCCGCTGTCGACTTCATCGCCACCCTCGACGACACCGGGGCGGGCTCGACCCGGCGGGAGCTGATCGAGCTGGGGATGAAGGCCGTGCACGCCCACGAGCGCGCGCTGCTCGACGTGCTGGAGCCCGCCCTGCGCGCGATGAACGGGGTGACCGTGCACAGCAACGCGCGCTCGCGCACCCCGACCCTGCTGTTCACGGTGGCGGGGCGTGACCCGCAGGAGATCCGTGGGCGGCTCGCCGAGCGCGGCGTCAACGCACCGGCCGGGCACTTCTACGCC
>DASSQL010000342.1:0-7131 GCA_035702525.1 Ornithinibacter sp.
CGTGGTCGCCGTTCCGGACCTCCACCTTCTGGGCGTTCTGGTGGTGGAAGGAGATCGCCCTGGTCGCCCTGGCCTTCGGGGCCGGACGCTGGTGGCTCCGCCGTCACCGGCTGCGGCGTGCAAGCCTGCGGACCACCCGGGTCGAGGTCTGAGCCTCGCCGCGGACCAGGAAGGCGCACGCAGGAGTTCGGATCGCACGCACCAATTGCCGGGTGCCGCCCGAACTTCTGCGATCCGGAGCCCGAGCTCAGGTGTGAGCGCGTTCGAGGGTGCGCAGCCAGGCGTCGACCTGGCGCGGTGAGGTGAAGCGGACGACCGGCGGCCCACCGGCATCCGCCGCCCACGCCTGCGCCGACGCGTGCTTGTCGCCGAACGTGCGGAAGTGCCAGGCCACGATCGAGTCCGTGGACAGCGCCCGGACCCACGACTCGGTGTTGCCTCCGCAGAACTCCTCGCGGGTGCGCAGCCGTCGCGCGGTGCGGGCGACCAGCCGGCGCAGGCTGACGCGACGCGGGAAGTCGAGGGTCACGAGCAGATCCGCCCGCGGCAGCAGCACGGGTCGCGTCGCGGACCAGAACGAGTCCATGACCCAGGCCGGCCGCTGCGCCCAGGGGCGGATCGCCTCGACCTGCTCCTGCGCGGTGAGCTGCACCCAGCCCGGCCGCCACATCAGGTCGTCGACCGAGACATGGGGTGCACCGGTCAGCTCGGACAGCCGTGCGGCCAGGGTCGACTTGCCGGAGCCGGTCACGCCGTGCAGCACGACGCGTGGGTGACGGGACAGGTCGTGGGGCGGGTCGACGAGCACCGGGTGATCCTAGGCAGCGGCGCGGCCCTGTCGGCCGGTCGTGGCAGAGTGACGCCCATGTCGGACGAGGTCGCGGTGCGCCACCGGGTGCCGCCGTACGTCCTGGTCTCCGGGCCCGAGTCGCTGCTCGCCGAGCGGGGTGTGGCGCAGGTGCTCGACGACCTCAAGGTCAGCGAGCCCGAGCTCGAGACGATCCGGCTCTACGCCGCCGCCTACACCGCCGGTGAGCTGACCCTGCACGCCAGCCCCTCGCTGTTCGGCGGGGCCAAGTGCATCGTGGTGCACGACCTCGACGAGGCCGACGACGAGCTGCAGGCCGACCTCCTCTCGGCCCTCGCGGGCGAGCCCGAGCCCGACCTCACCCTCGTCGTGCTGCACAAGGGCGGCTCGCGGGGCAAGAAGGTGCTCGACACCCTCAAGGGCTCCGGCGCCCGGGTGATCGACGCCCCGGCGATCAAGACCGACCGCGACAAGGCCGACTTCGCCGCCCACGAGTTCCGGGCGGCCCGGCGCAAGGCAACCGGCGAGGCCGTGCACGCGCTCGTCGAGGCTGTGGGCAAGGACGTCCGTGAGCTGTCCGCGGCCTGCCAGCAGCTGATCGACGACACCACCGGGGTCATCGACGAGCAGGTCGTGCTGACCTACCACGGGGGCAAGGTCGAGGCCACCGGCTTCCGGGTGGCCGACGCCGCCATGGCCGGTGACACCGGCGAGGCCCTGCGCCTGCTGCGGCACGCCATCGCGGTCGGGGTCGACCCCGTGCCGATCGTCGCCGTGCTGGCCCAGCAGGCCCGCCAGCTGATCAAGGTCGGCTCGGCCGGGCGCGGCCGCTCGGCCGACCTGGCCCGCGACCTCGGCATGGCGCCGTGGCAGGTCGACAAGGCCCGCCGGGCGCTGGGCGGCTGGACCGCCGACGCACTGGCCACCTGCGTCACCGCCATCGCCGCGGCCGACTTCGAGGTCAAGGGCGGCGGCCGCGACCCGGTCTACGCCGTCGAGCGGTGCGTGCTCACCATCACCGGCCAGCACGCGCGCAACCGCGCCTGAGCGCGCAGGGCCCCCACGGGATCCGACGTTTTGGCGGGTCGGGCGCCCCGCTGGTAACTTTGGTCCTTGCGTGCGCGCTTGAGGTCGTGCGCGTACCGCAGCACCACCCAGCGCCCGTCAACCACGGATGTCCCCACGTCCGGTCCCGACGAGCGACTGCCGCCCTCTAACGGCATACCGACCCCAGAGAAAGCATTCACACGTGGCAAACATCAAGTCCCAGCTCAAGCGGATCAAGACGAACCGCCTGGCGACCGAGCGCAACAAGGCGATCAAGTCCGAGTTCAAGACGGCGATCCGCAAGTTCCGTGACGCCGCCGACTCCGGCAACGCCGACGAGGCGAAGGCTGCCCTCGCGGTGGCCTCCACCAAGCTCGACAAGGCCGTGAGCAAGGGCGTCATCCACAAGAACCAGGCCGCGAACAAGAAGTCCTCGATGGCCAAGAAGGCCGCCGGTCTCTGACCGTCCGCGACCCCGACGGGGCCCGTCACCCACTGCGGTGACGGGCCCCGTCGCACATCCGGATGCCGGTCGGCCGGCGGCCGCTCAGCGGTGCAGCTCGGCGACGGCGCGCGCGACGGCGTCGAAGCGCTGCCGCGACAGCACCGCGCCCTCGCGGCGCACCGCCTTGGGGTCGACCCGCACGACGCGGTCGACCCGCACCTCGCTCGGCCGGCCCTGACGGTCCCAGCCGCCCGAGCCGATGTCGACCCAGCGGCGCCGCCCACCCGGGGCCGGGTAGCCGTCGTGGTCCTTGCTGGTGAGCTGCAGCGCGAGCAGCCACCGGCCGTCGGTCCCGACGAGCAGCACCGGGCGGTCCTTGCCCTGGGAGTGGTCCTCCTCGAAGGGCACCCAGGTCCACACGATCTCGCCCGGGTCGGGCCGTCCGTCGGGCTTCGGGTCGTACGCCGGCACCAGCCGCCCGGTGAAGTCGCCGGGGTAGGGCGCCGGCCGGCCGGTGAGCCACCGGCCCAGCGACGAGACGGCCTTGCGCAGCAGCCCCGGGCGGCGGGGCGGGGGAGTCGAGGGCACGGCCAGAGCCTAGGGGGCGCCGACCCGGTAGAGCCCGACGAGCACGCAGTGCTGCGGGTCGCTCGCGCGGCCGTCGGGCAGCTCGCCGACCAGCCGGTCGAGGTGCGCCGCCAGTGCTGCCGCCTGCTGCGGCGTCATCCGCAGCCGCCGCAGGTGCAGCAGCGGGTCGCCCGGGGCGGCGTCCACCTGGTCGGCGATGGTCTGCAGCATCGCCGCGGTGTGCCCGGATGCCGCGCCGCCGGGGGTGCGCACCCGCCGCGCCACCCGCTCGAAGTACTGCTCGGTGCCGCCGCGCACGGTGCGGGTGCGGCCCCGGCGCACCAGGCGGGCCCGCTCGAGCACCGCGAGGTGGTGGGCGACGTTGCCCTTGTTCATGGCCAGCCGGGTCGACAGCTGGCTCACCGTGGCCCCCTCGGCGCCGACCGACAGCAGCAGCCGCATCCGGGCCGGGTGGCCGAGGGCTCTCAGCTGGTCGGTGTCGGTGACGTCGAGCAGGTCGGGGTCGGGGTCCACGGATCAAGCGTCAAGAGCAGTTGACGCTCTGTCAAGGGCCCGACCAGAATCGCCGGTCATGGACACCACCGACCCCACCCTCCCCGCACCCGCACCGGCCCCCGCCGACGTCGCCGTCCGCTGCGCCGACCTCGTGGCCGAGCGCTTCGTCCTCCCCGAGGTGGGGGAGCGGGCCGCCACCCGGCTGCGCCGACGCGCTGCCGCGGGCGCCTACGACGGCCTCGACCCGGCAGCCCTGGCCGCTGCGCTCAGTGCCGACCTCGAGGACGTCGCGCACGACCTGCACCTGCGCGTCATCCACCACCCCGGCGGTGTCCCGCCGACCGAGGACCCGGCGGCGTACGAGGCGTACTGGCGCGAGGCGGCCCGGACCTCGGCCGGCGGGATGCGGCGGGTCGAGCGCCTCCCCGGCAACGTGGCGGTGCTCTCGGTCGGCCCGGTGCTCACCCCGCCGACGCCCTCGTGGGATGCCGTGTCGGCCGCCCTGTCGCTGGTCGCGGACGCCGACGCCCTGGTGCTCGACGTGCGCGAGTGCCGCGGGGGAGACCCCGACACGGTGCAGCTGCTGGTCAGCCACCTCGTCGGCGACGAGCCGGTGCGCCTGGTCGACATCGAGTCGCGGGCCGAGGGTGTGCGCCAGCGCTGGACCCACCCGGTGGCGGCCCGCCGGTTCGGCCCGGACCGGCCGCTGGTGGTGCTGACCTCCGCCACGACCTTCTCCGGCGGCGAGGAGGTGGCCTTCGACGTGCAGCTGCTCGGCCGGGGCCGGGTCGTGGGGGAGCGCACCCGCGGCGGGGCCAACCCGCGCGAGGGGGTGGCCGTGCACCCCGAGCTCGAGCTCGCCGTGCCGGTGGCCCGGGCCCTGCACCCCCGCGACGGCAGCTCGTGGGAGGGCGTCGGTGTGCGACCCGACGTCGAGTGCCCCGCCGAGCGGGCCCTCGACCGCGCCCTGGCCCTGGTTCGGCGCGACTGAGCGGGCGCGCGCGGGTGCGTGAACGGCATCCGTGGATCGTGGGACACTTGGGGACAGTGCCCTGACCGCCCCGACGCAAGGAAACCACCCGCTCGTGTCCCCCCGCGCCCGCATCGCGCTGCAGCCGCACGCCACGCCGCAGGAGGCGATCCGCAACTTCTGCATCATCGCCCACATCGACCACGGCAAGTCGACCCTGGCCGACCGGATGCTGCAGATCACCGGTGTCGTCGACGACCGGTCGATGCGCGCGCAGTACCTCGACCGGATGGACATCGAGCGCGAGCGCGGCATCACGATCAAGAGCCAGGCCGTGCGGATGCCGTGGGACCTCGACGGCCAGCACCACGTGCTCAACATGATCGACACCCCCGGGCACGTCGACTTCACCTACGAGGTGAGCCGCAGCCTCGCTGCGTGCGAGGGCGCCGTGCTGCTCGTCGACGCCGCGCAGGGCATCGAGGCGCAGACCCTCGCGAACCTCTACCTCGCCATGGAGAACGAGCTCACGATCATCCCGGTGCTCAACAAGATCGACCTCCCCGCGGCCCAGCCCGAGAAGTACGCCGAGGAGCTCGCCAAGCTGATCGGCTGCGAGCCCGAGGACTGCTTCCACGTGTCCGGCAAGACCGGTGTCGGGGTCGAGCCGCTGCTCGACGAGATCGTGCGGCAGATCCCGTCCCCGTCGGGCGACGCGAACGCCCCGGCGCGCGCGATGATCTTCGACTCGGTCTACGACACCTACCGCGGTGTGGTCACCTACGTGCGGGTCATCGACGGCAACCTCAACCCGCGCGAGCGGATCATCATGATGTCGACCCGGGCCACCCACGAGCTGCTCGAGATCGGCGTCATCAGCCCCGAGCCGGTGCCCGGCAAGGGCCTCGGCGTCGGCGAGGTCGGCTACCTGATCACCGGCGTGAAGGACGTGCGCCAGAGCCGGGTCGGCGACACGGTGACCAACCTCAACAAGCCGGCCGCCACGGCACTCGGCGGGTACCGCGACCCCAAGCCGATGGTCTTCTCCGGCCTGTTCCCGCTCGACGGCTCCGACTACCCCGACCTGCGCGAGGCCCTCGACAAGCTCAAGCTCAACGACGCGGCGCTGGTGTACGAGCCGGAGACCTCGGTGGCCCTCGGCTTCGGCTTCCGCTGCGGCTTCCTCGGGCTGCTGCACCTCGAGATCGTGCGCGAGCGGCTCGAGCGCGAGTTCGACCTCGAGCTGATCTCGACCCAGCCCAACGTCGTCTACGAGGTGTCCATGGACGACGGCACCTCGATCACCGTGACCAACCCCAGCGAGTTCCCCGGAGGCAAGATCGCCGAGGTGCGCGAGCCCAAGGTGCGCGCCACGATCCTGGCGCCGAGCGAGTTCATCGGCGCGATCATGGAGCTCTGCCAGGGCAAGCGCGGCACCCTGCTCGGCATGGACTACATCTCGGCCGAGCGGGTCGAGATGCGCTACACGCTCCCGCTCGCCGAGGTCGTCTTCGACTTCTTCGACCAGCTCAAGTCGCGCACCCGCGGCTACGCCAGCCTCGACTACGAGCCCGACGGCGACCAGTCGGCCGACCTGGTCAAGGTCGACATCCTGCTCCAGGGCGAGACGGTCGACGCCTTCTCCGCGATCGTGCACAAGGACAAGGCCTACGGCTACGGCGTGATGATGGCCGGCAAGCTCAAGGAGCTCATCCCGCGGCAGCAGTTCGAGGTGCCGATCCAGGCCGCCGTCGGGGCCCGGGTGATCGCCCGAGAGAACATCCGCGCCATCCGCAAGGACGTCCTGGCCAAGTGCTACGGCGGCGACATCTCGCGCAAGCGCAAGCTGCTCGAGAAGCAGAAGGCCGGCAAGAAGCGGATGAAGAACATCGGCTCGGTCGAGGTGCCGCCGGAGGCCTTCATCGCCGCCCTCACCTCCGACGGCGCGGGCGCCCAGGCCACCAAGAAGTAGCCTCAGCCGTCGACGATGTCGGCCGGCAGCGCGGCGACGAGGGTGGTGCCGCCGGCGTGACCGCTCACCAGGGTCAGCCGTCCGCCGAAGTCCTCGAGGTGCTCGCGCAGCAGCTGCAGGCCGAGGTGCCCGCGCTGCGCCTGCGGCGTCGAGGGGATGCCCCGCCCGTCGTCGCTCACCTCCACCCGCACCTCCACGCCTTCCCGACGCGCGCTGATGGTGGCCCGGGACGCCCCCGAGTGGGCGACCACGTTCCGCAGGCCCTCCTGCAGGATGCGGTAGACCAGCCGCGAGCTCCCCAGCGACCAGTCCGGTGCCTCAGGCACGTCGACGCCTACGGTGGTCCCCGACGACTCCGCGCGCGCAGCCAGGTCGTGCGCGGCCTCGGCCAGCCCCGGGCCGGCGAGGTCCGGCGGGTGGACGTCGACGAGCAGGGAGCGGAGCGCGTCCACGTCGTGGGCGAGCATCACCGTGGCGTCCGCCACCGTCTGCCGGGCGAGCGACGCCTCGGGGGTCGAGGGCAGCTGTTCCGCGACGAGGGGCATCGCGTAGGTCAGGCCGGCGAGGTCCTGCACCACCCCGTCGTGCAGGTCGTGGGCGATCCGCAGCCGCTCCCGGTGCGTGGCGAGCAACGAGCGGCGCAGCAGCTGGGCGTGCTGCTCCTGCCCCCGCTCGACCCGCCGGGCCAGGCTCACGGCCAGCGGTACGACCGCCAGCTGGTACACCACGAGCACGCCGACGGCCAGGGTGAGCAGGGCCCACAGGATGGTGCGTTGCTGGGTGCGCATCTGCACGGTCGGCAGGTA
>DASSQL010000343.1:0-3231 GCA_035702525.1 Ornithinibacter sp.
GCCGACCTGGCCACGACCGACGACGACGTGTGGCCGCGCGACGTGCTCGCCGTGCTCGAGCTCGCGTCACACCCGGAGCGGTGGCGCGCCGGGCCGGTCGAGGCGCCGACGATCGAGGAGTCGAGCGTCGCCGCCTCGTGAGAGGTTGGCTCGATGGATGCGAAGCAGACGGCATGGCGGTACCTGCAGGGCCTGCGCGAGGCGGTGCTCTGGAAGGTCGAGGGGCTGCCCGAGCGGGACCAGCGGATGCCGTTGACCCCCACCGGCACCAACCTCCTCGGCGTCGTGAAGCACCTGGCCGGCGTGGAGGCGGAGTACTTCGGTGCCTGCCTGGGCCGCCCGTGGCCCGAGCCGATGGCCTTCTGGGCCGACGACGCCGAGCCGAACGACGACATGTGGGCGACGGCCGACGAGTCGCCCGCCGACATCCTCGACCTCTACCGGCGGGTCACGGCGTTCGCCGACGAGACCATCGCGTCGCGGCCGCTCGACGCACCGGCCTCCGTGCCGTGGTGGCGCACGCCGGAGACCGACCTGCACACCCTGCTGGTGCACATGGCCGTCGAGACGGCGCGGCACGCCGGGCAGCTCGACATCCTGCGCGAGCAGCTCGACGGGCGGCGCGGGCTGCGCGACGGCCTGAGCAACCTCCCCGACGTCGACGAGGCCTGGTGGCAGGCCTACGTGGCCCGGCTGCGCGGCATCGCCGAGGCGTCGCCCGGCAGCTGAGCGCCAGCGGCCGTCGGGGCCCTCGCACGGGCCGAACGGGCCACCCGGACCACCCGTTCGGACCCCCTCACGTGCGGGGTCGGGCGACCCCCTCGATGCGTCTACCCGGCCTGCGTGCGGGGCCCCATCGTTGACTCAGATCGCGGATCGGCAGGGATCCGCGAACTGGTTCACAGGGGTGATGGACATGTACGACATCAGGCTCTTCGGAACGACGACGGTCCACGAGGGGACGGGGGACGTCGTGGGGTCGCAGCTCGGGGGCATCAAGCCGCGCCAGATCCTCGAGGTGCTGGCCCTGGCCGACGGTGCACCGGTGACCAAGGACCGCCTAGCGCAGCTCCTCTGGGGCGAGACGGTGCCGGCCTCGGCCGTCGCGACGCTCGAGACGTACGTGTGCGTGCTGCGCCGCCGGATGGGGGCGGGGTCGGGGGCGCCCTCGCCCATCACGACGACGTCGGCCGGGTACCGCCTCGACCTCGATGCGGTCACGGTCGACCTGCACGAATGCCGGTCGCTGCTCGCGATCGCCGCCGTGGCCGCCGACGAGGAGGCCTTGGCCCTGACCCGGCAGGCCCTGCGGCTGTGCGAGCAGCCGCTGCTCGCCTCCGAGATGCGCGCCGACTGGGCCGACCTCGCCCGTGAGGAGTTCCACCGCGAGGTCGCGGCCGCCTGCGGCCGAGCCTCACGGGCCGCCCTCACCCTGGGCGAGACGGCCACCGCCGTGCAGCTCGCCTCGCGCGCCACGAGCCTGGAGCCGTACGACGAGGCCCTGACTCGCGACCTGATGCGCGCGCTGTCTGCGGACGGGCGCCGCGCCGGTGCCCTGCGGGCGTTCCTCGAGCTGCGCCGCGCGCTCGTCGAGGAGCTCGGTGTCGAGCCCGGCGCGCAGACCCGCGCGCTGTACGTGCAGCTGCTGACCGACGACGCCACGGCCGGCCCGGAGGCCGTCCCGTCACGGGTGGAGCTGCGCGGGCTGGTCGAGCTGCTGCGCGAGACCCTGTCCCGGATGCCGGGGGTCGACACGGGCGCGGTCGACCGGGCCCTCGCGCAGGTGGCCGGGCAGGCCCTCGGCCTGCGCTGACACCCCCAATTTTGGGGGTGGGGCAGATCGCGCCGTTGTCCCCGAAGTTGCGGACAGGCCGCGCCCGCAGGGCCACACTGTGCCCATGAGCGACCCGCAGGGGGTGGATCGCCCGCCGGTGCGTGTGGTGGTCGTCGACGACCACAAGATGTTCGGCGAGCTGCTCCGCCGAGTCATCTCGACCGACCCCGCGATGGTGTGCGTCGGCACCGCCGACACGCTCACCGACGCCTACGCGATGATCGACGCCCTCGAGCCGGACGCCGTCGTCATGGACGTGCAGGTCGGTCAGGACGACGGCATCGCCGCGACGGCGGAGATCGTCCGGCGTCACCCCGGCACACGGGTCGTGGTGCTGACCGCGTTCTCCACCGAGCCGCTCCTGCGCCGGGCGGTCAGCGCCGGCGCCAGCGCCCTGCTCGCCAAGGACGGCGCGGTCGAGGACCTCCTCGCTGCCCTGCGCCCCGCCGGGCCGGACGAGTTCAACGTCGACCCGGCCCTGCTGCGACGGCTGCTCGCCGTGCGCCGTGAGGGCGGACGCGCGGTGATGCTGACCACGCGCGAGGACCAGGTGCTCCACCTGCTCGCCGAGGGCCTCGACACCACTGCCATCGCTCATCGTCTCGGCATCTCCCGGCACACCTGTCGCGGCTACGTCGGCTCCCTGTTCAGCAAGCTCGACGCCCATTCGCAGCTGGAGGCGGTCGCGGTCGCCAAGCGCAGGGGGCTGCTGCGTGAGTCGGGCTGAGCGCGGCCCGAGCGACCCCGCGACGCGCAGCCCGTCGGTCCTGCGCATCGCCCTGCTGCGCTTCGTCGGCCTGAGCGTGGTCGCCCTCGTCGTCGTCGCCATCGGCGCCGTCGTCGTGGGCCAGCGGATCGCGGAGGGCTGGGCGCTCGACGACGCCCGGTTGCGGGGAGCCACCGTCGCACAGGCCGTCGCCGGCCCCCTCGTCGACGAGAGTGTGCGGGCCGGTGACGCCGCAGCGATCGCGCGGCTGGACGGCATCCTGCACGACACGATGGCCAAGGGTTCGATCAAGCACGTGAAGCTGTGGACCCAGCGGGGGGTGGTCATCTGGTCGGACGAGACAGAGGTCATCGGCCAGCGCTTCCCGCTCGACGCGGACGTCCAGGAGATCTTCGACACCCACGGCGTCACCGCCGAGGTGTCGAGCCTGGACAAGGCCGAGAACGTGGCCGAGCGCGGTGAGGGCGAGCTGCTCGAGGTGTACGCCGGGGTCGCGGACGGTGCGGGCGAGCCCCTGGTCGTCGAGGCGTACCTGCCGACCGTGCAGATGCGCACCCAGCAACGCACCATCCTGTGGGCCCTGCTCACCCTGGCCGTCGGCGTGCTCGTGGTGTACCAGCTGGCGGTCGTACCGCTGGCCGTGAGCCTGGCCCGGCGGGTCGAGCGGGGG
>DASSQL010000344.1:0-6615 GCA_035702525.1 Ornithinibacter sp.
ATCTTGCCCATGCGCTTCAGTCGGATCTTGACGGCCACGGTGGTGGTCACTCCACTTCATCTGGTGAGCACGGCGAGACCGCGCACGGATCGCGCGGGGTGCCGGATGCTCCGGTGTAGGCGTCCGGTCCGGCGGGCACGAGGTGCTCCGACCGGACGGGTACAGCCGTCCATTCTGCCAGAACTCCGCCGGGGGCCCGACCACGGGTCGCCCGGACGGGCGTGGTCAGCGGTTGCGCCAGGCGTCCGGCGAGTCGGCCTTGGCGCGCACGGCATCCGGCAGGTCGCCGCTGAGCACCTCGGCGAGGCTGGTGTCGTCGAGCACCTCGCGCAGCGCCACCCGCACCGCGACCCACACGGTCGGCAGGTGCTGGGCGACCCCCTCGTAGCTCGTCTCGTGCGGCCGGAGCCCGCGCACCTCGGCCAGTGGCCCGTCGACCGCACGGAAGACGTCACCGAGGCTGATACCGGATGCCGGTCGCGCCAGCGCGTAGCCGCCCCTCGCACCGCGGGTGCTCACCACGAGCTCGGCGCCGCGCAGGTCGGCCACGATCGCCTCGAGGAACTTGCGTGGCAGGTCCTGGCGCTGCGCGAGGGTCTCGACGCTGAGCGGCCCGGCACCCTCGGCCTGCGCGCGGGCGAGCGCGAGCATCGCCCGGACGGCGTACTCGGTGCGCGCGGAGATGTCCACGCCCGCATCGTGGCACAGCGGACGACCGGCGACGCGCGCTCAGCGGTAGGGGTCGGTGACCTCGCGCAGGGCCTCGAGCGCCTCGCGCAGCCGGCCCATCCGCTCGGGGCCGAGGTGCTGCGCCCACTCCTGCTCGATCCGGTCCTCCTCGGCCCGCGCGAACGGCACCGCGGCGAGGGCACGGGGGGTGAGCCGCACGAGCCGGGCCCGTCCGTCGGCGGGATCGGGCACCCGCTCGACGTAGCCGGCCCGCTCGAGCCGGTCGACCAGGGCGGTGGCCGTCTGCTTGGCGATCTGGGCCCGCGCGGCCAGCACGCTGAGCCGGGTGCCCTCGGGGTCGACGCCCATCATCAGGCGGCTCTGGGCGATGGTGACGTCGTCGAACCCGGACTCCTGCATGGCCTCGAAGATGCGCGTCGAGGCCGCCCGCGACGCGATGAACATCAACAGGCTGGTCGGTAGCTGGCGGGCCATCTTCCCTCTTGCTCATAGTCCTATGTTCGAACTATAGTAGTCCGATCTTGGGACCATTCTACGGGGGTGGTGGCAGATGCCGAGCCACAGCACGGACGTCGAGTTCTGGTTCGACCCGGTCTGCCCCTACTCGTGGACGGCCTCTCGCTGGCTGCACGAGGTCGGCCGGCGCCGCCGGCTGCGCGTGCGCCAGCACGTGATGAGCCTGTACCTGCTCAACGAGCACCGCACCGACGTCGCCCCGGACTACCGGGCCACGGTCGAGGCGTCCCGTGGGCCGGCCCGGGTGGCCACGGCCGCGGCCACGCGGTTCGGCGAGGACGTGCTCGACGGTTTCTACACCGCGTTCGGTGAGCTCGTCTTCGACGTCTGGCGATGCCCCTCGGCGCAGGAGTACCGCGAGGTGCTGCAGGTGGCCCTCCCCCGGGCCGGCCTGCCGGAGGACCTCGCGGACGCCATGGAGTCCGACGAGCACGACGCCGCCATGCGGTCCGGCCACGAGGCGGTGGTCGCCCTCGTCGGCGGCGACGTGGGCACCCCGGTCACGAGCATCGACGGGGTCGCGTTCTACGGGCCCGTGCTCAACGCCATCCCGCGCGGCGCCGACGCCGACGCCGTCTTCGAGGGCGCCCGGCTGCTCGCCGGGTACCCGCAGTTCTTCGAGCTCAAGCGCACCAGGGTCCGCCCCCCGGTCTTCACCTGAGGAGGAGCAGCGGATGACCACCATGACCCCCGCACAGGCCGACGAGCTGTGGTCCGGCGTCGACGACCAGCGCGCCCGCTCCGCTCGTCTTCTCGAGGGGCTGACGACCGAGCAGTGGGACCACCCCTCGCTGTGCCCCGGCTGGACCGTGCGTGACGTCGCCGCGCACCTGACCCTGCAGCAGCAGACCTTCGGCGACCTCTTCGGCTTCATTGCACGCCACCCGCGGATGCTGCGCAGCGTCACGCTGAACGCGACGATCCGCAACTCGGCCGTCATCCGGGGCGGGGAGCTCACGACCGCGCAGGTCATCGCGGACATCCGGGCCGGCATCGGGTCGCGGAGACACAACGCGTTCGTGACGCCGCTCGAGACGCTGACCGACATCCTCGTCCACAGCCAGGACATCGCCCTCCCGCTGGGCCTGGACCTGGAGATGCGCCCGGGGCCGTGCGCCCTCGCCGCCACCCGCCGCTGGGACACGCGCCGTACCTGGCTGGCCCGGGTCAACCGACGGCTCCCGCTCGACGCCCACACGTTCCGGGCGACCGACGCCGACTGGGAGCGGGGCCGGGGCTCGGAGGTCGTCGGTCCGATCGGCGCGATCCTGCTGCTGCTCACGGGGCGCACCGCAGCCCTGGACCGGCTCACCGGTGAAGGCGTCGACGCCCTGCGCGCCACCACGGGGTGACCACCGGGCCTGAGCGGCCCCGGGGGCAGCCGGGTCAGATCGCCAGCGCCGGCTCGGCGTCGGTGGCGTCGACCGGGCGCACCGCCCGGGCGTAGACGGTCTCGCCCGGCTCGAAGCGCTGCCGGTCGGCCTCGGCCCGGGTCACCTGTGCCGCGAACCGCTCGCCCGAGTCGGCCCGCAGCTCGACCCGCACCTCGAACCCGAGACGCACGACCCGCTCGACGACGGACTGCACCACGCCCGGCGACCCGGGCATGCGGGCGTCGGCGGCCAGGGCCGCCACCCGATCACGCTCGAGAACGATGTCGTGCGGTCGCACCAGCTGCTCACCGAGGCGGGCCACCGAGCCCAGGAACGACATCACGAAGTCGTTGGCCGGACGCTCGTAGAGCGACACCGGGTCGCCGACCTGCTCGATGCGGCCCTTGTTGAGCACCGCGATGCGGTCGGCGACGTCGAGCGCCTCCTCCTGGTCGTGGGTCACCAGCACCGTGGTCACGTGCACCTCGTCGTGCAGCCGGCGCAGCCAGTGCCGCAGGTCGGCGCGGACCTTGGCGTCGAGCGCCCCGAACGGCTCGTCGAGCAGCAGCACCTGCGGGTCGACGGCCAGGGCCCGGGCGAGCGCCATCCGCTGCCGCTGGCCCCCGGACAGCTGCGCCGGGTACCGGTGCTGGAAGCCGTCGAGGCCGACGATCTCGAGCAGCTCGTCGACCTTGCGCCGCACCTCGGCCTTGGGCCGCTTGCGGATGGTCAGCCCGAAGGCGACGTTGTCGCGCACCGTCATGTGCTTGAAGGCGGCGTAGTGCTGGAAGACGAACCCGATGCCGCGCTTCTGCGGCGGCTCGCGGGTGACGTCGAGGCCACCGATCGTGACCACCCCGGAGTCGAGCCCCTCGAGCCCGGCGATGGCCCTCAGCAGGGTGGACTTGCCTGAGCCGCTCGGGCCGAGCAGGGCGGTGAGCGACCCCGACGGGATCTCCAGGCTCACGTCGTCGAGCGCGACGAAGTCGCCGTAGTTCTTGCGGGCGTTCGAGACGGTGATCATCGGGTGCTCCTCTTGCGGTCGAGCAGGGTCATCAGCAGCAGGGTCGCGATGGCCAGCCCCATGAGGACGGTGGCCGCGGCATACGCCCCGTAGGTGTTGTGGTCGTCGATGTAGCGCGAGTGGACCAGCAGGGTCAGCGTCTGCGAGACACCGGGGAAGCCGGAGGACACCATGATCACGGCGCCGAACTCGCCCAGCGCCCGCGCCACGGTGAGCACGACCCCGTAGGTCAGGCCCCACCGGATCGCCGGGACGGTGATCCGCCAGAAGGTCTGCCAGCCGGACGCGCCGAGGGTGGAGGCCGCCTGCTCCTGCTCGGTGCCGATCTCGTGCAGCACCGGCTCGACCTCGCGCACGACGAACGGCAGCGTGACGAACAAGGTGGCGAGCACCATGCCGGGCAGGCCGAAGATCACCTTCACGCCGGTCGAGCCCTCCAGCCCGCCGAACCACCCGGACGCGCCCCACAGCATGATCAGCGAGACGCCGACCACGATCGGCGAGACCGCGAACGGCAGGTCGACGACGGCCTGGATCAGCCCGCGACCCGGCACCCGCCAGCGCACCAGGGCGATGGCGGTCACGACCCCGAAGACGACGTTGAGCGGCACGACGATCGCCACGATGGTCAGCGACAGGTTGAGCGCCGAGATGGCCGCGGGGGTGCGGATCGAGGCGATGAAGGTGTCCAGGCCCGGCTCGAAGGTGCGGTAGAGGATGACCAGGATCGGGAGCGCGAGCAGGCCGAGGACGTAGGCGAGCGCCACGACGCGCAGGGTCAGCCGGGAGCCACGGGTCGTCGTCATGAGCTGCGCTCCTCACGACGCTGGGCGCGGCTGCCCCACAGCCGCAGCACGAAGAGCGTGACGAACGAGATGGCCAGCAGCACCACGGAGACCGCGGCGGCGTTGGCCGGCCGGTCGATCTCGATCTGCTGCTGGATGTACTGCGACACCACCTGGGTCTGGTGCGGGATGTTGCCGCCGATCAGCACGACCGAGCCGTACTCCCCCACAGCCCGGGCGAACGCCAACCCGGCGCCGCTGATGATCGACGGCGCCAGGGTGGGCAGCACGACGAGCCGGAAGGTGGTGGCGTTCGAGGCCCCCAGGGATGCCGCGGCCTCCTCGACGTCGCGGTCGAGCTCGATGAGCACCGGCTGCACCGAGCGGACGACGAACGGCAGCGTGACGAAGGCGAGCGCGACGGCCAGGCCCCAGCGAGTTGCGTTGAGGTGCACCCCGATCGGGCTGTTCGGCCCGTAGAGCGAGAGCAGCACGATGCTGGCGACGATGGTCGGCAGCGCGAAGGGCAGGTCGATGAGCGCGTTGACGTAGCGCTTGCCGGGGAACTCGTCGCGCACCAGCACCCAGGCGATCAGCGTGCCCATGACCGCGTTGAGCAGGGCGACGCCGACGGACACCACCAGGGTGGTCCAGATGGCGGCCACCGCGACCGGCGCGGTCACGGCATCCCAGAAACCGGCGAGCCCCTCGTCGAGCGAGTGGACGGTCAGCGCCGCGAGCGGGAGCAGGACGATGACGCTGAGCCACAGGCCCACCACCCCGACGCCGAGGGCGCGACCGGGCGCGAGCCGGGGCCGGCTCCCCTCCCGGGTGGGAGGGGTGCCGGCCCGCGGGTCGGACGACGGTGCGGTCTCGACGAGACCTTCGCGTGGTCGGGTGGTGGTCGTCATGGCTCCTACTGGGTGGCCGCGTCGTAGATCTTGGCGATGTCGCCGACGTCCTTCTTGAACAGCGTCCCGTCGACGTCCTTCCAGCCACCGAGGTCGGCGATGGTCCAGAGCTTCTCCGGCGCCGGGAAGTCCTTGGCGTACTTGGCGGCGACCGTCGGGTCGACCGGCCGGAAGCCCGCCTGCGCCCACAGCTCCTGCGCCGCCGGGGTGAAGAGGAAGTCGTTGAAGGCCTTGGCCTTCTCGGCACCCTTGCCCTTGGTGACCACCGCGGTCGGGTTCTCGATCTTGAACGTCTGCGGCGGCGTGACGTGCTCGACCGGGTCACCGTTGCGCTCGATGAACAGCGCCTCGTTCTCGTAGCTGAGCAGCACGTCGCCCGAGCCCTGGAGGAACGCCTCGGTCGCCTCGCGGCCCGACTTCGGCTGGATCTTCACGTGGTCCTTGACCAGCGAGTCGATGAAGGCCAGACCGGCTGCCTTGTCCTGGCCACCGTTGCTCTTGGTGGCGTAGGGGGCGAGCAGGTTCCACTTGGCCGAGCCCGAGCTGAAGGGGTTGGGGGTGACCACCTCGACGCCCGGCTTCAGCAGGTCGTCCCAGTCCTTGATGCCCTTGGGGTTGCCCTTGCGCACCACGATGGTCACGACCGAGCCGAACGGGATGCCCTTGTACTCGTTGGCGTTCCAGCTCGCGTCGACCAGGCCGGCATCCACCAGGCGGGTGACGTCGGGCTCGACCGAGAAGTTGACGAAGTCGGCGTCGGCCCCGGCGGCCACCTTGCGCGACTGGTCACCCGAGGCGCCGTAGCTCTGCTGGAACTGCACGCCCTTGCCGGCGTCGGTGGCCTGGAAGGCCGGGATCAGCTTGTCGTAGCCGGGCTTGGGCACCGCGTAGGCGAACAGGTTGACGGTGCTGCCGCCGGAGGCCGGCTCGGCGGCCGCCGCGGCTCCGACGGTGTCGCTCGCGCCGCCGCCGGCACAGGCCGTCATCACCAACGACGCGGCGGCGGCGACGGCGGCGAAGGTGTGGCGGCGGGTGATCATGGCGGTGTCTTCTCTCCTGTGCTCTGGCCCGGCGGCGAGCGGTCGCTCCCCCCGACGCATTCCCATGCGTTGGGTAGGAGTTTCATATAACCGCACGTTGTCTGTCGAATAACGCGCGCTTATGTCTCGCGATGTGAGAGGGCCACGGACGACAGGTGGGACGGGTCAGCCCGGGTAGGGGATGCCGCGTAGCACGACGAGCGAGGGGGCGGCCAGGGCGGCGAGGTCCTCGCGCGGGTCGTCGGCGTACACGACGAGGTCGGCCTCCTCGCCCTC
>DASSQL010000345.1:0-2494 GCA_035702525.1 Ornithinibacter sp.
CGCACCTGCGGCGACGCCGTGGCGCTCGAGCACAACGGCGACCTCTACTCGTGCGACCACTACGTCGAGCCCGGCTACCTGCTCGGCAACATCGCGCAGGGCCGCACCATGCTCGAGCTGGTGAACCTGCCCCAGCAGAAGGCCTTCGGGCAGGCCAAGCTCGACACCCTGCCGCAGTACTGCCGCTCCTGCGACGTGCGGTTCGCCTGCAACGGGGGCTGCCCCAAGGACCGGTTCATCGCGACCCCCGACGGCGAGCCGGGGCTGCACTACCTGTGCGCCGGGTACAAGGACTTCTTCCACCACGTCGACGGCCCGATGCGGGTGATGGCGAGCCTGCTGCGCCAGGGTCGCGACGCGACCGGGCTGCGTGACTGGTACGCCGTGCGCGACGCCAAACGCGTTTCGGGAGAACCGTGTACGTGCGGAGGTGGCCGCCCGTTCGCCGAGTGCCACGGCGCGCCCATCCGCTGAGCGCACCACCGGAGGCTCAGTCGGGCAGGTCGGGCAGGTCGGGCAGGTCGGCCAGGGCGTCGAGGATGACGTCGAAGTCCGGTGCCTGCTGCGGGCAGCCCAGGCCCACGGACTCGCTGATGTCGACGATCCGGGAGTAGGGGCTGAGCCGCCCGACCCGCTCGAGGCAGGCCTCGTCGGTGGTCTCGAGCACGACGACGTCCGGGTGGTGCCGCAGGGCCAGGGACGTGGCCCTGGCGTCGGACGACCTCACCGTGGCGGCCCCGAACCCCATCTCCTGCAGCCGCGCCGCCAACCCCTGCCCCAGCAGGTCGTGGTTGGAGACGACGAGCACCGTGCGCTGCTGCGACATGGTCCCTCGCCTCCTTCGGCACGACGCCTCCGGTGGTTCACGCTAGGGCGGGCGCGCCTCGCACCACATCCGGCCATGGGCACAGAACCGGTAGAGAGGTACTGGTGCGACGAGGGAGGGTCAGTGGCCGTCGTCCCCGCTCGGTGACCCGAGCCCCTGGCGGATGACGTACGCGGCGGCCTGGATGCGGTTCTCCAGGTGCAGCTTCTCGAGGGCGTTGTGCACGTGGTTCTTGACCGTGCCCTCGGTGATGACGAGCCGCTTCGCCACCTCCTTGTTGCTCAGGCCCTGCGCCACCAGGCGGAGGATCTCGAGCTCGCGCGGAGTGACCGACCGGGCCTCCTCCTCGGCGGGGGTCGACACCTTCCGTACCCCGCCATCGCGGATCTCGCGGAGCAGCCGGCCCGCGACGGCGGGCGAGATGGGCGTCTCGTTGCGCATGACCGACCGGATCATGTCGTGCAGCTGCTCGGGCCGCAGGTCCTTGAGCAGGTAACCGTGCGCCCCGTTGCGCAGGGCGTCGAGCACGTGGTCCTCGTAGTCGGAGACGGTGAGCATGATGACCTTGACGTCCATCACCTGCTCGCGGATCAGCTTGACCGCCTCGACGCCGTTCATCACCGGCATGTCGACGTCGAGGATGACCAGGTCGGGGCGCAGCGCGCGCGCCATCTCGACCCCGATGAGCCCGTTCTCGGCCTCCCCGACGACCTCCATGTCCGGCTGGCTGGCCAGCAGGGCCGCGATGGCACCCCGGAAGAGCGGCTGGTCGTCGACGAGGAGGATGCGGGTGGGCGCCTTCATGCGGTCCTTCTCGTGGGGAGGGAGGGGTGCGGCCGCTCGGGGACGCTCGCCGTCACGGTGGTGCCTCGCCCGGGTGCCGAGTCGATGTGCACCGTGCCGCCGATCAGGGCGGCCCGGTCGCGCATGGTGAACAGGCCGTAGCCGTCCTGGGAGCCGACGGTGCCGTCGAGGTCGAAGCCGATGCCGTCGTCCTCGACGACGAAGCTGGTCGAGGTCTCGGACCCCCGGATGCTGACCAGCACCGAGCGCGCGCGGGCGTGCTTGCGCACGTTGGTCAGCGACTCCTGGACGATCCGGATGACGTGCACCTCGGCTCGCGGCGACAGGGACACGGGGTGGCCGACCTCGTTGGCCAGCCGTGCGCTGATGCCGCTCTGGGTCGCGTACGAGTCGAGGTAGACCCGCAGGTTGTCCTCGAGGCTGCGCTCGGCGTGGTGGACGGCGTCGCGCAGCCCGAGGATCGTCTCGCGGACGTCCTGGTAGGCCTCGGCGCAGATGTCGGCCAGGGCCTCGACCTCGGCGACGACCCGGTCGTCGGGGAGGGTGCCCACGCCCGTCTCGAGGGCGCGCAGCCGAAGGTGCACCGCGCCGAGCACCTGGGCGAGGCTGTCGTGCATCTCGCGGGCGATGCGCGTGCGCTCGTTGAGCACCGCACGCTGGCGCGCCCCCTCACGCATCTGGGCACTGCTGAGCGCGATGCCGGCCAGGCTGGCCAGCGTGCGGAGGAAGCCGCGGTCGCGGTCGGTGAAGTCGGCGCCGCCCGCGCGGGCCACCCACAGCTCGCCGAGGTGGCCGGCGCCCCCCGACACGTCGTGGGTCGCGGTGTGCGCCCACTGCGGCTCGGGCGCCGGGTCGACCTGCGCG
>DASSQL010000346.1:0-5883 GCA_035702525.1 Ornithinibacter sp.
GCGTTCACCGCGATGGAGCCGCCGACCTCGCTCGAGCCGGCCGCCATCAGCCGCGAGAAGAACAAGGTCTTCCGGTCGATGCAGCCCATCCAGCCCAGCGACGTCGTGCGCGGCCAGTACACCGGATACCACGACGAGCCGGGCGTGGCACCCGACTCCGAGACCGAGACCTTCGTGGCCCTGAAGTGCTTCGTCGACAACTGGCGCTGGGCCGGGGTGCCGTTCTACCTGCGCACCGGCAAGCGGATGGCCGAGGGTGCCCGGATCATCTCGATCGCGTTCCGCGAGCCCCCGCAGTCGATGTTCCCGCCGGGCTCGGGGGTCGGCGACAACGGGCCCGACCACCTCACCTTCGACCTCGCCGACAAGTCACGGATGTCGTTGTCCTTCTACGGGAAGCGGCCCGGCCCCGGCTTCCGCCTCGACAAGCTGTCGATGCAGTTCTCGATGCAGGAGACGTCCTGGGCCGGCGCCGTGCTCGAGGCCTACGAGCGGCTGATCTACGACGCCGCGCGCGGCGACCGCACGCTGTTCACGTCGGCCTCCGGCATCGAGCGGCTCTGGGACATCTCCCAGCCCCTGCTCGAGAACCCGCCCACCGTGCGGCCCTACGCGCAGGGCACCTGGGGCCCGAACCAGATCCACCAGCTCGTCGCGCCGTACACCTGGCGGCTGCCGTTCGAGCGGCAGTGGCGAGAGCGCAAGTTCTGAGCGGATGCCGGGCACACGGCATGCGGGTGTCGCTCAGGCCGGCGGGCGACCGGTCTCGGTGCGCACGATGAGCGCGCGGGGCTGCACCTCGATCTCGATGTGGGTCGCCTCGCCGATGATGTCGCCGTCGAGCTCGATCTTCTGCTCGTGGTCGACCCGGATGCCGACCGACTGGCACCGGTAGCGGTCGAGGGTCTGGGTGGTGCGCTCGCTCTTGGTGAGCACCTTGGCCGCCACCGCCGCCCACGCCATCAGGCCCTTGGGGGCGATGACGACCACGTCGAGGGTGCCGTCGTCGGGCTCGGCGTCGGGCATCAGGTTGATGCCGCCGGTCAGCTTGCCGCAGTTGCCGATCAGCACCGTGCGCGCCCGGATCGTCGAGGGCGGCCCGCCGTCGACGGACAGGTGGGCCTTGAACCGCTCGACGAGCAGGTGCTTCAGGCCGGCCGGCACGTAGGCCGTCCAGCCGATCTTCGCCTTGAGCTCCTCGGAGGTGTCCTCCATGATCGCGGCGTCGAGGCCGAGGCCGGCCATGACGAGGAACGCGTGCCGCCGCGGCCCCGCTGACGACCCCTCGCCGACGTGCTCCTCGAGGTGCACCTCGTCGGGGTTCAGCCGCAGCCAGCCGACGTCGATGTGCCGGTTGCGCCCGGTGATGGCCACCTCCACCGACTTCGCCAGGTCGTCGGTCGGCATCTCGAGGTTGCGGGCGAGCAGGTTGCCGGTGCCACCGGGGAGCAGCCCCATCGGCACGCCGGAGTCGACCATCTCCTGGGCGACGGCGCGCACGGTGCCGTCGCCGCCGAAGGCGCACACGACGTCGACGTCCTCGGCGAGGGCCTCACGGGTCTGGCCGAAGCCGACGTCGTGCTCCGAGGTCTCGATGAACAGCGGCTCGTCCCAGTCGTGCTCCGAGCAGACCCGGGTGATGACCTCGTGGACGTCGTCGCTCGTGCTGTCGAGCTTGGTGGGGTTGAGCACCACCGCGAGCCGCTTGCGCGGCGGGGGCGGGGTGTCGTCGACGGCCCGGAAGCTGTCTCGGGCCGGGCGGCTCGACGCGCGCTTGCCGTCACCGCGCGACGACAGCAGCAGCCAGAGGCCGGCCAGCACCAGAACGACGGCGACGGCGATGCCCACCCAGGTCCACGACGTCTCCGACACAGTGTGGAAGGTACAGCACCACGGGTGACTGACCAGCGGCGACGGTGCATCGGCTGCGTAGTCTTCCGACATGAGCACCCCCCCGCCCGAGGGCCCCGCCGGCCAGGGAGACGCCGCGATCACCCCGGACGACAAGGACTGGACCTGGACCCTGCGGGAGCGCTGCCCCGACTGCGGGCTCACCGCCGCCGAGGTCACGGCTGCCGAGGTCGCCGGGCTGGTCAGGGCGTTCACCGAGCCGTGGCCGACCGTGCTCGCCCGACCGGATGCCGGGCAGCGCCCTACGCCGTCGACCTGGTCGCCGCTGGAGTACGCCTGCCACGTGCGCGACGTCTGCCGGCTGTTCGAGCAGCGGCTGCTTCTCATGCTCACCCGCGACGCCCCGACCTTCGACAACTGGGACCAGGACGAGACCGCCGTCGTCGACCGCTACGGCGAGCAGGACCCGGCGACGGTCGCCGGTGAGGTCACCTCGGCCGGCGCCTCCTTCGCCCGGGCGTACGCCCGGGTGCCGGACGACGGGTGGGAGCGCACCGGCATCCGCTCGAACGGGTCCGAGTTCACCGTGCTCACGCTCGGGCAGTACGGCCTGCACGATCTGCGCCACCACCTGTGGGACGTCGGGGTCGGCTCCTTGTGAGGGCCGAGCTGGTGTACCTCCTGTTGGGGGGGTCGCTGCTCCTGGCCGCCGTCCTGCCCCAGCTGCTCCACCGCTGGGCGCTGTCGGCACCGATCGTGCTCGTGGCCACCGGCATGGCGATCGGGCTGCTGCCGCAGCTCAGCGACGTCGACCTCGACCCGGTCGCGGTGCGGCCGGTCATCGAGCACGTCACCGAGATCACCGTGCTCGTGGCGCTGATGGGGGTCGGGCTGGCCCTCGACCGCCCGCTGCGGTGGCGCAGCCGGGAGTCGTGGCGGGCGTGGTCGCCGGCCTGGCGGCTGCTCGGCATCGCGATGCCGCTGACCATCGGCGCCGTCGCGCTGCTCGCGTGGGGCCCGCTCGGGGTGGCGGCGCCGGCCGCGCTACTGCTCGGGGCTGCGCTGTCGCCGACCGACCCGGTGCTCGCCTCGGACGTGCAGGTCGAGGGGCCGACCCTCGAGGGCGACGTCGAGGAGATCGACGAGGACGACGAGGTGCGCTTCGCCCTGACCAGCGAGGCGGGGCTCAACGACGGGCTGGCGTTCCCCTTCGTCTACGCGGCGATCTTCCTGGCCACCATCGGGCCGGTGTCGCAGTGGGGCCTGGGGTGGGTGGCCTGGGAGCTGGTCGGCAAGGTGGTCGTCGGGGTGCTGGTCGGGGTGGCCGTGGGGTGGGCGATGGCGCGGCTCGCGTTCCGGTCGCCGGCCCGGTCGCTGCGCCTCGCGGAGGTCGGCGAGCCGTTGCTCGCGCTGGCGGCCCTGCTGCTGGCCTACGGGGCCGCGGAGATCGCCGGCGGCTACGGGTTCCTGGCCGTGTTCGCGTGCGCCCTCACCGTGCGGTCGGTGGAGCGCGACCACGACTACCACCGGCACATGCACGACGTGATCGGTCGCCTCGAGACCCTGCTGACCCTCGTGGTGCTGCTCGGTCTCGGGTTCGCCCTGACCAACGGGCTGCTGACCCACCTCGACTGGCGCGGGGTGGTGGTCAGCCTCGCCCTGGTGCTCGTCATCCGCCCGGTGGCCGGGTACCTCTCCTTCCTCGGGCACCGCACCCAGGTCGGGGCCACGGCCGGCCTCGACCACCGCGAGCGGCTCGTCGTCGCGTTCTTCGGGGTGCGCGGCGTCGGCTCCATCTACTACGTCGCCTACGCCGCCGGGGCCGCGTCGTTTCCCGAGGAGCGCTGGCTGTGGTCGACGGTGGGCTTCACGGTGGCGCTCTCGGTGGTGCTCCACGGCATCCTCGCGACCCCGGTGATGCGCCGGCTCGACCGGCTGCGCGACGACGCCGTGCGGAATGCCGGTGCGCGGCGCGGGGGCCCTGCCTCACACTGACTCCCATGCCGTCGCCCTCCACGCTGTTCGCCTTCGCCATCGCGTCGGCGGTGATCATCGCGATCCCGGGCCCGAGCGTGCTGTTCACGATCGGCCGGGCGCTGTCGTCCGGGCGCCGCGAGGCGCTGCTCACCGTGGTCGGCAACGCGCTGGGCATCCTGACCCAGATCTGCGCGCTGGCCGTCGGCCTCGGGCCGCTCATCGCAGCGAGCGCCACGGCCTACACCGCGCTCAAGGTGGTCGGCGCGGGGTACCTGGTGTGGCTCGGGGTCCAGGCGATCCGCCACCGCCGGGCGCTCGCCGAGGCGTTCGAGGCCGGGGTGCCGGTGGCGACGCCGAGCCTGCACGCCGTGCGGGCCGGCTACGTCGTCGGCGTGACCAACCCCAAGACGATCGTCTTCTTCGCAGCCCTCCTGCCGCAGTTCGTCGTGCAGAGCTCTCCGGTGTTCCCGCAGCTGGTCGCGCTCGGCACGGTGTTCGCGGTGCTCGCGCTGCTCATGGACGGAACGGTCGCCCTCGTGGCGAGCCGGGCCCGCGACTGGTTCGCCTCGTCGCCGCGCCGGATGGAGCGGGTCGGCGGCGCCGGTGGCTTGATGATGGTCGGCCTCGGCACCGGCCTGCTCCTCACCGGCCGCGCCGACTGACCCTGCCCACCCCCCCGCGACGTCAGGAGCACGTCGCCCGGTCAGGGCCGATGGCTGGGGTGATGGGCTGAGCTGTGGGTCTCCGGACCTCCGCAGACGCAGTCCCCCTCGCCGGGCACTGGGGGCTCGGTGAGCGGGTTCCCAGGGCCCTGCGGCGACCGACTGCAGGTCACCAGGCGCAGAAGCCGCCGTCGACGAGCAGGTCGGTGCCGGTGACGAACGAGGCCTGGTCGCCGAGGAGGAACACCACCGGCTCGGCCACCTCCTCGACCTCGGCGAGCCGGGCCATCGGAGTCTGGGCCGCGAACCCGGCATTGACCTCCGGCGGGTTCCGTCGGGTCATCGCGGTCAGCGTGTAGCCGGGGCTCACCGAGTTGACCCGGACGCCGGTCGGCGCCCACTCGACCGCGAGCGCCTTGGTGAGCTGGATGACGCCCGCCTTGGCCGCGCTGTAGGCGGCGTGCGCGACGCCGCGGTTGACGATGTGCCCGCTCATCGATGCGATGTTGACGATCGAGCCCCCGTGCGCGGACATCAGCGCGTACTCGGCCTGGCACGCGAACATCACCCCGTCGAGGTCGACGGCGAGCACCCGGCTCCACTCGGCGGCATCCACCTGCGCCGACGCGACGAGCCCGTCGACCCCGGCGCAGTTGACCGCGTACGACACCCGCCCCAGCTCGCGCGCCCGGGCGACCGCATCCCGCACCGCGCCCTGCTCGCGCACGTCGACACCGACGTGGGCGGCTGCGACGCCGGCGGACCGGCAGGCCTCGTGGAAGGCGGTGTAGTCGGCATCGGGGTGGTCGAGGCAGAGCACCGCGACTCCCCGGGCGGCTATCGCCTCGACGACGGCGAGGCCGATGCCGCGCGCCCCGCCGGTGACGACGGCGGCGCGCCCTGCGACCAGGTCCTGCACGGTGCCTCCTGCGATCGGGGTCTGCACGGGCAGCGTAGAGCTCGCCGATAAACTCGCCGCGTGATCGACATCAAGCTGCTCCGGGACGACCCCGACCTCGTGCGCGCCAGCCAGCGGGCGCGGGGTGAGGACGAGGGTGTCGTCGACGCCATCCGTGCCGCCGACGACCGCCGCCGCAGCTCCCTCACCGCGTACGAGCGGCTGCGCGCCGAGCAGAAGTCGATGGGCAAGGACGTCGCGCGGGCCCAGGGCGACGAGAAGCAGGCGCTGCTGGCGCGCACCAAGGAGATCTCGGCCGAGGTCAAGACCCTGCAGTCGACCGCCGACGAGGCACAGACCGAGCTCGACGCCCTGCTGCGCACCATCGGCAACGTCGTCGAGCCCGAGGTGCCGGTGGGCGGCGAGGACGACTACGTCGTCGTCGAGACGGTCGGCGCGGCCCGCGACTTCGCCGCCGAGGGCGTCGAGCCGCGC
>DASSQL010000347.1:0-14167 GCA_035702525.1 Ornithinibacter sp.
TCGTCTACCGCACCATGCTCACCGACTACACCGCAGGCGGGATGACGGGCCCGGGAGGGCAACGGGGCAACGACTCTGACTCCAGCGCGACCGGCTCACAACCCCACACCGGCACTTCGGACAAGCCACTTCCCGGACCCGTCACCAACCAGCCTACGACCGCCGTCCCCAAGGCGTCTTGACACAGAAGGGAGCCATGTGAGTGAAGATCCAGCAGGTCGCCCGGTGTGCCGTGAGAACTTTCCTTACTGGTTCAAGGCGCGCCTCCGGCGCGCGGGCCTACGGCCCGCCGCCGTGCCGGGCATGCGGCCTGGCGGCCGTTCCGGGCGCGGCGGCGAACCGCAGGCCCCGACCATCTACTCGGGAACCAGGCGCGGTCAGCTCGCCAGTCGCCACCAACCCGACGCGTCACTGTCCGCTCGACTCCGGGACGCGTCAAGGGCGCTTCGCGTCACTGCGTGATGGCCTCCGGCCACCCTGGACACGCCCACTGCGTCGAGCGACCTGCTCCGCTATCGGGTCGCTGGCTCGGAGTGGTCATCGAGGGTCCGATTCGTGTACCCCCCGTGTACCCCCGACCTTGCAGCGAAGGCACCCGGACCAGACGAACCACGACCCCGCTGAGCACGTGACCACTGGCGACGAAAGCCCCGGAGGCCTTCGCAATGAGAAGGTCAGGGGTTCGAATCCCCTCAGCTCCACCACATGACCAAGGACCCGGCACGCTTTCGCCGGGTCCTTCGTCATGTGATCGGACGGAGCGACTCCAGGAGCGAGGGCGGCGGTTCCCTCGGCTCCACTGAGGACCTGGTGATGCAAGGCGCGCGACAGGGCGCGCCCTCTGCATCACCTCCGGCCCCCACGGACGAGGAGTGCAGGTCGCTGCGGGCCGTCCCGTGCCGATCACCCGCGACGGGGGGTGGCGGCGCGGCGCGGCGAGCCCTAGCGTCAGGGTGCCACCGCGCCGGAGGCGGGGGGACGGTCACCCGCGCATGGAGGAGAGCCAGTGAGCGACAGCCCGAGCACGTCGACCTCGACCCCGCCACCGTTCGCCCAGACCTCCCAGGAGGTGGTGGAGGGAGCGGGCTCGGATGCCGAGCGCGGCCTGAGCGCCACCGAAGCGGCCGCGCGGCTCGCCTCCCACGGCCCCAACGCGATCACCGCCGAGAAGCCGCCCTCGCCCCTGGCGCTCGCCGCGGTGCAGCTGCGCGACCCGATGAACCTGATGCTCGTGGCGGTCGTGGTCGTGAGCGTCCTCATCGGCGAGATCTCCACCGCCGTGCTCGTCGGGCTGCTCGTCGTGCTCAACATCGGCCTCGGGACCCGTCAGGAGCTCACCGCGCGCGCCAGCGTCGACGCGTTGTCGAAGATGCAGGTCCCGCAGGCCCGGGTCGTGCGCGACGGGGCGGTGACGCTCGTGGCGGCCACCGACGTCGTTCCCGGCGACATCGTGCAGCTCGAGGCCGGCGACATCGTGCCTGCCGACGGGCGCATCGTGCGGTCGGCCACGCTCGAGGCGCAGGAGGCCGCCCTGACCGGCGAGAGCGCGCCGATCGCGAAGGATGCCGGCCCGCTGGCCTCCGCGGACGTCGGGCTGGGCGACCGCACCAACATGCTCTTCCAGAACACCTCGGTCACCCGCGGCACCGCCACCCTCGTCGTCACGGCGACCGGAATGCAGACCCAGATGGGCCAGATCGCGACCATGCTCACCTCGGTGACCCGCACCCGGTCGCCGCTGCAGCGCGAGCTCGACTCGCTGACCAAGGTGCTCGGCATCATCGCCTGGGGCGCGGTCGCCGTCATCGTCGTCGCCGGCCTCATCCGTGGGATGCCGGCCGACCAGCTGCTGCTGCTCGGCACCGCGATGGCGATCTCGGCCATCCCGACCGGCATGCCGGCGTTCGTGTCCGGCCTGCTCTCGATGGGCTCGACCCAGCTGGCCGACGCGAAGGCGGTCGTGAAGAACCTCACCGACGTAGAGACGCTCGGTGCGACCAGCGCGATCAACACCGACAAGACCGGCACGCTCACCCTGAACCAGATGATGGTGTCGACCCTGTACGCCTCGGGCTCGTGGTTCACCGTCGACGGTGAGGGCTACCGGATGACGGGCGCCATCCGGTCGGTCGCCGGCACGCCGGTTCCCGACTTCACCCGGCTGGCCCTCGGCCTGGTGCTCGACAGCGACGCCGTCGTCGAGGCCGACGGCTCGGTGATCGGCGACCCCACCGAGGCCGCACTGGTCGTGCTGGCCGCGAAGCTGGGGGTCGACGCGCCCGAGACGCGCCGCGCCTACCCGCGGCTGGCCGAGGTGCCGTTCGACTCCGACTACAAGTTCATGGCCACCTTCCACCGCTTCCCGCTCGACGGCGTCGAGCACGTCATCGAGCTGGTCAAGGGGGCGCCGGACGTCGTGATCGCCCGCTGCTCCCAGGCCGGCGGCCCGCTCAGCGGTGCGCAGGTGCCCATGGACCGGGCCCGCGCGGACATCGAGGCCGCCAACGTGCGGATGGGTGAGAAGGGCCTGCGCGTGCTCGCGTTCGCGGCCCGCCTGGTCACCCCCGACGAGCTGGCCGCCGTGACCGACGACCCGATGTCGCTGACCCACGACCTGTCCTTCGTCGGGCTGACCGGCATCATCGACCCGCTGCGGGCCGAGGCGAGGAGCGCGGTCACGATCGCGCTCGCGGCGGGTATCGACGTCCGGATGATCACCGGCGACCACGCCGTCACGGCCCAGGCCATCGGTGAGGAGCTCGGGCTCGGGCCCGGGGCGATCAGCGGGGCCGAGCTGCAGGCCCTCACCGACGACGAGCTCAAGGCCCGGCTGCCGCTGCTGCACGTCTTCGGCCGGGTGACCCCGGAGGACAAGCTGCGGCTGGCCCGCGCCATGCAGGAACAGGGCCTGATCGTCGCGATGACCGGCGACGCCGTCAACGACGCCGCCGCCCTCAAGCAGGCCGACATCGGGGTGGCGATGGGCAGCGGCAGCGAGGTGACCAAGCAGGCGGCCCGGATGGTGCTCACCGACGACAACTTCGGCACCCTCGTGCACGCCGTGGAGATCGGCCGTCGCGTCTACGACAAGATCGTGTCGTACGTGCGCTACCAGATGACCCAGCTGCTCTCCCTGGTGCTGCTCTTCCTCGCCGCCACCGTGTTCGACATCAACCAGGGCGTGGCCATGACGCCGACCATGGTGCTGTACCTGCTGTTCTTCGCCACGGCCGGCGGCGTCATCATCATCGCCGTCGACCCCGGCGACCCCGACGTCATGCACCGGCCGCCGCGCGACCCGTCCGTGCCGATCACGAACCGGTCGGCCGTGGTGATGTGGCTGGTCTACGCGGTGGCGCTGTTCGTGGCGGCGCTGATCCCGCTCGTGGCCGGCCCCGACGAGCCGAGCGTGGAGCAGGCGAGCGCGTCGATGACGATGACCTTCGTTGTCATGGGGCTCGGCACGGTGTTCAACGCTCTGGTCAACCGGCGCGACCCGACGAGCGGGCTGGCCGCCCCGGTCGTCAAGGCCCTCGCGATCGGGCTGGTCCCGGCCGCGATGGTGTTCCTGGCGACCGAGCTGCCCCGGCTGCAGCACGCCCTGCTCACCACGTCGCTCACCGGTGGACAGTGGCTCGCCTGCATCCTGCTGGCCGCGCTGCTGCCGCTGACCGTCGAGGTCGGCAAGGTCGTGCGGCGCCGCCGGGCGGTGCCACCCGCCCCGTTCGCCCCCGAGTCGGCCGTCACACCCGTTCGGGCACGCGGGGTACCCACCACTCCCTAGCCTTGGGCTGTGCGCGGTCTACCGGTGGTGAGGGGGATCGCTGCCGCGTCGGCTGCCGCACTCGCGCTCGCGGCCTGCTCGGCAGGCGGCAGCGCCGGCTCGGCCAGCGGGTCGACCAGTCCGAGCGCGACCTGCACCCCCACGCCGGTGGCGGCATCCGCCCCGGACACCGGCGCCCTGCTGGGGGTCTCGCTGGACTGGGACCGCGACAGCATCGCCGAGTACACCGAGCGCCTCGGCCGGGCACCCGCCGTCGCCGTGACGTTCACCCGGATGCCGTTGGGTGACCAGGACCGCACCAACGTCGCCGCCGCCGCCGAGCAGGCGGCGGCCCACGGAAGCACGCTGCTGCTGACGCTGGAGCCGACCGGAGGCCTGGCCACCGTCACCGACGAGGCGGTCGACGACCTCGTGAGCACCTTGCAGGACGCCAACGGAAACGGCGTGCCGGTGGTGGTGCGGTTCGCCCACGAGATGAACGGCTCCTGGTACGCGTGGGGCCAGCAGCCCACGGCGTACGTGAAGACGTTCCGCCGGGTCGCGGCAGCCGTGCACGAGGGTGCGCCCGGGTCGAGCATGATGTGGGCGCCCAGCTACGGCGGCGGGTACCCGTTCCTCGGCGGCAAGTACGGAGCGAAGGCCGGCTCGAAGAGCGCCCGCGCCCTCGACACGAACGCGGACGGCGCCCTCGACGAGCGCGACGACTCCTACGGGCCCTACTACCCCGGCGACGCGGCGGTCGACTGGGTGGGCATGTCGCTCTACCACTGGGGCACGAAGTACCCGTGGGGTGAGAACGAGGTGCCGGCAGCCGGCAAGCTCGTCGACCAGCTGCGCGGGCAGTACCACCACGCCGGCGTCGACGAACGCGTCGTCCCCGACTTCTACGCGGAGTACGGCACGGCCCACGACAAGCCGGTCGCCATCACCGAGACCGCCGCCCTCTACGCCCCGGGCCACGGCGGCGCCAAGGAGACGGCCGTCAAGCAGGCGTGGTGGAGCCAGGCCTTCGCCCCGGAGCTGCTCACGACGCTACCGCGGCTGAAGATGGTCAACTGGTTCGAGTGGGCCAAGTACGAGCCCGAGGTCAAGGGGAAGGTCGACTGGACCGTGACCCGTAAACCCCTGCTGCGCAGCGCTTTCGCTGCAGACCTGCCGGACTGGGTGGTCACCGCCTCGGGCGACCCGGCGTGCGCGGGCCCGGCCCCGGACTGACCGGCAGCCCCGAGCCCCGCACCCCGCACCTCACGGTCGGATGCCGCCCTCACCCAGTGCGGGTGAGCCGCGCCACGGTGCTGCCCGCCCAGACTGGCCGGAACCATCGTGACCAGGGAAGGGGCTGTCATGGCACACACACCGGGTAGGTCGGGGCCGATCGGGATCATCGTCCTGGTCGTGGGCGTCATCTTCGCCGTCGCGGGGGTGGCGACCTATGTCCTCGTGGCCAACGAGCTCGCCGCCGAGAACATCACGGTCTCAGCCGATGCGAAGTACTTCGCCGGCCAGTCGGTCAACTCACCGTGGACGGCCTACTCGGAGGCCGAGACGATCGCCAAGCACGCCCTCGAGGCGACCGGCGGCAAGACCTACGCCGAGCTCGATCGCGATGACCCGTTGCGCGACACCGCGATGCAGGCCTCCTTCCTGCGAGCCTCGCTGTTCACGTCGGTGGTCGCCTTCGGGGTCGCCCTGCTCGCGGCGGTGCTCGGCGTCATGCTGGTGCTGATCGGTATCTCGCTGCGTGGGCTGGGGCGGGCGTCGGTCGCTGCCGGAGCCGCCGACCCGGGCTACTGAGCCGCGCATTCGACCCCCACGGCGTGACGCGGGTCGCAGACCGGCCCGCCCTCTGCGGAGCACACTGCAGGTGTGGCAGCACCCGACGCCGCGCTACCCGGCCGCCTCGCGGCATCCGGTGCGCTGCTGTTCGCCACCGCGGCGTGGGGTTCGACGTTCGTCGTCACGAAGTCGTCGCTGACCGAGCTGGCTCCGGCGACGTTCCTGCTGTGGCGGTTCGGGGTCGCGGCAGTGGTGCTGCTCGCCGTGTCGGCACGCCGGACCCTGGCCCTGAGCCGTACCGACCGCTGGCGCGCGGTGGTGCTCGGTGTGCTGCTCGGGGGCGGCTTCCTGCTCCAGACGACCGGGCTGCAGCACACCTCGGCGGGGCTGTCCGGCTTCCTCACCGGGTGCTCCGTGGTGATGGTGCCGGTGCTCGCGTCGGTCGTCTTCTCGACCAGGGTGACCGCCCAGGGCTGGCTCGCGGTCGGGCTCAGCGCCGTGGGGCTGGTGCTGCTGACCAGCGGGCCGGGCTCGTCCTTCACCACCGGGGCGTTGCTCACCCTCGCCGGTGCCGCCGGGTTCGCCGGGCACATCACCTCGCTGAGCGCGTGGGCGACACCGTCGAACGCCCTGGGGGTCACGACGGTGTCCGTGCTCGTCGCCGCTGCCGTGTGCACGGCCTGGTCGGTGCTGGCGGGTCAGTTCGCCGTGCCGCGCAGCGCCGGGGCATGGGTGGCCGTGCTGTGGGTCGCTTTGGTCGCGACCTGCCTCGGGCTGGCGGTGCAGGCGTGGGCGCAGGGCGCGCTGACGGCGACCTCGGCGGCGGTCATCATGACGATGGAGCCGGTGTTCGCGGCCCTGCTCGCGGTGGTCGTGGCGGGGGAGGTGCTCGCACCGGCCGCATGGCTCGGGGGGCTGCTGGTCGTCGTGGCGATGGGCGCGGCCGAGATCGGCGTGCGCGAGTGCTGCGACGTCGCCGCCCCCCGGGTGGAGTGCTGCTGACCGGCTCGGCTCAGTGCCGGCCGTGCGAGCCCTTGGCGCCCTTGCCGGACTTCGACCCCTTCGCACCCTTCGTGGTCTTCGCACCCTTCGAGGTCTTCGTGGACGCGGTGGATGACGTGTGCTTGGACTTGGACGTGCCGTGGCCCGCACCGGTCGGCCGGCTCGCCCCGGAGTCGCCCTCGTCGGTCGTGCCGTCATCACCCGCTTCGGGGGTCACCGTCACGTCGTCACAGCCGACCGCCTGCAGGTTGCGGAACGCGGTGGAGTCGGCGGCCTTTCCGGGGGTGCCCTGCACGTGAGACCACGCGGTGCACAGCCCGTGGTGCGCCGGGCCCGCCGCATCGGGGCCGACGCCGCCGGTGCCGGTCGCGCCCGAGTCGTCCCCGGCATCCGTCGCGTCCTGACCCCCCTTGTCCCCCTGGTCGGCCTGGTCCCCCTGGTCGTCGGCGGAGTCGTCGTCACCGGGCTCGACGCCGTCGTCATCGGTGTCGGACGGGGACGGCGTCACAGTCGGGGTCACGCTCACCGTGGGATCGGCGGAGACGAGGCCGGCGCTCGGCGGCGCGCCGGCCGCGGCCGCGGCGACACCCCCACAGGCGAGGAGGATCGCGGCGCCCGACAGGGCGATACCGACACGGGACCTGTTCACGGGTACCTCCAGGTGCAGCGAGAGAGGAGGCCATCGTCCCGAAGGCGCGACGGCACCGCAGGGAAATCGTCGGATCCGGCGTGGTGGGCTCTCAGCGGACTCTGAGCCGTCCTCCGGCATCATGCGTCGGGCCACGTCAGGAGGGCGTCAGGATCGCGTCAAGGTGGCCGTCCCTCGTTCCCATCGGTGGTGACGTGGAGTCATGGGTACCACCGACCTCCGCACCGCTCACCGGGGTGCGCAGCGCCTCGTCGCCGTCGTCCTGCCGTTGCTCGTCGCCGCCGGCCTCGCCGCGCTGGGGGACAGCCTCACCACGGCCACCTCGGTGCTCGTGCTCGTGCTCGTCGTGGTCGGCGTCGGTGCCGCCGGTGACCGCGTCGCCGGCGTGCTCGCGGCCGTGTCGAGCGGGCTCTGGTTCGACTTCTTCCTCACCGAGCCGACCGGCCGGTTCGCCATCAACGACCCGGATGACGTCGAGGTCGTCCTCCTGCTCGTCGCGGTCGGGGTCGCGGTCACCGAGATCGCGCTGTGGGGCCTGCGGCAGCAGGCGCGCGCTGCACGCCGGGCCGGCTTCCTCGACGGGGTGATCGAGAGCGCGGACCTCGCGGCGGGCGCTGACGTCTCACCCGGCGACGCCCGTCGACGCGTTGCCGACCGGATCACGGCGGTGCTCGATCTCGACCGGTGCCGCTTCGAGCCGGGGCCGGCGCCGAGCCGTGGGGTCGCCCTCCTGCAGCGCGACGGTGCCGTCGAGCGCGAGGGAGTGCTGCTGGCCGTCGAGCGGGACGGGCTGCCGACCGACGTCGAGATCGCCCTCCCGGTGCCCGGCCCCGAGGGCAGCTCGGGCCACTTCCTGCTGACCGCGGCCAGCCGGGTGCTCCGCCCGGGCCTGGAGCAGCGGCGGGTCGCGGTTCTCCTGGCCGGCCAGTGTGCTGCCCTGCCGGACCCACGCATCGGCCCCGCTGCACCCGACTCCTCCGGCCCACCCGGGGCGCCGTCCGTGCGGTGAGCACGATGCCGTGACGTCCGTCACCGATCCGGCCGCCACGACCGCCCCGGTGAGGTGGAGACGGCCCCCGGCTGGCAACTCGCTGAGGGCGGCGGTGTGCGACGCGACGATGTCGCACTGCACCCTTGAAGGGACCGGTCGCCAGCGGCCGGCGCGAGCAGCAGCCGCCGAGTCCTGCCCCCTGCCGTCCGCTCACAGATCTGCATTCTGGGCAGGAACGGGGGACCCACCTTGGGCCGGTCCACCGATCGGCCTCGGGGTGAAGCCGCGCAGTGCGCGGCCGGGCGCCTTCCGCCCGAACCCGACAGCTGACCTCGCAGGCGGTTGGAAGGGACCTCCCTGTGCACACCCTGATTCTCGCGCGGCGAAACGCTGCCCGAACCCTGATGGCGGCCCTGGCCGCAGTCGTCGCCGTGGCGCTGTTCACCCCGGCACCCCAGGCCGATGCGGCCACCCTCGGCCGGCAGGCGGTCTCCGTGGCCGCCGCCCAGAAGGGCAAGCCGTACAAGTGGGGGGCCGTCGGACCGCGAGCGTTCGACTGCTCCGGCCTGGTCGTCTACGTGTACGACACGAGGCTGCACAAGCACCTGCCGCGCACCGCGTCGGCGCAGCGCCGGGCGACCGTTGCCGTGCCGAAGAGCCAGGTGCGCCCCGGCGACCTCATCTTCCTGCACAAGGGGTCGACCTCGAACGTCACCCACGTCGGCGTGTATGCGGGCGGCGGCAAGATCTGGCACTCGCCGCACGCCGGGGACCACGTCAAGCTGTCGACCCTGTGGACCTCGCAGTGGACGGCCGGCCGGGTGCGGTGACCGCGGCCGACGCGAGCCAGCGGCCGAGGTGGTCAACGGGTCGCGGTCGACGCGTCGTGGTCGAGCCGGTGCGGGTCAGGCCGGCACCGCGTGCGGCGTGCCCTGCGCGGTCGTGACCGCCGCCGCGCACAGCCCGAGGAACGCGCCGAGGTCGATGAGCTCGGACGGCGTGCGCGGCGCGAAGTCGGTGAGCACCGAGGAGCGCACCACGTAGGCACAGTGCTGGCCCCGCGAGATCGCCACGTTGAGCCGGTGCCGGTCGAGCAGGAAGCCCATGCCGCGTGAGACGTCGGAGTGCGCCGACGCGGCGAGCGACAGGATCGCGACGGCGGCCTCCTGGCCCTGGAACTTGTCGACCGTGCCGACCCGCACCTCGCCCAGCCCTGCGTCGTCGAGGGTGCGGCGGAGCTGGCCGACCTGGCCGTTGTAGGGCGTGATGACGATGACGTCGGCCGGGCCCAGCGGGCGCGGGCCCACCGGGGTGCCGTCGGGGCCGCGCTGCGCCGGGTCGTGCCAGGTGCGGCCGAGCAGGTCGCGCACCAGGTCGCGCACGACGTCGGCCTCCTCGGGGGACCACGTGGAGTTGTCGTGGTGGTCGACGAGGCGCACGTGCAGACCCGGCTCGACCCCCTCCAGCGTGCGGGCCGCCGTGACCGTGGCCTCGGACTGCAGCTGGCCGGCGTACGACAGCCGTGAGACGGGCTCGGTGAGCGCCGGGTGCATGCGCCAGGTCGTCTCGAGGAAGTAGCCGAGCTCGGCCGGCAGCACCGGATCGTCGCCGATCAGCCAGCCGAGGGCGGACGCGTCGACCGGGTCGGGGTGGGTGCCCTGCGACACCTGGGGCAGCTGCTGGGGGTCGCCGAGGAGCAGGAGCCGGTCGCCGGCCACCGAGCAGGCGAGGGTCTTGGCGAGCGAGAACTGCCCTGCCTCGTCGACCACGACGAGGTCGAGCTGGCCGCGACCGATGCGCCTGGTGCTGGTGAGGTCCCAGGCGGTGCCCCCGACCACGTAGCCACGCCCGGCGCGCACGTGCCCGGCGGCGAACTCGGCGAGGTCGTCGGCCTTCTCGAGGGTGGTCCAGGTGGCGCCCTCGGGGTCGCGGGTGGCCTTGCCGACCTGGTCGGCGGGCACCCCGGCCGCGACCACGGCGCGCAGGACGTTCTCGATGGCCTTGTGCCCCTGCGAGGTGACCCCCACGGCCCAGCCGCGCTCGAGCACCAGGCGCGCGATGACCCGGGAGGCCACGTAGGTCTTCCCGGTGCCGGGCGGCCCCTGGACGGCGAGGTAGGAGTCGTCGGTGCCGAGCAGGGCGGCCTCGATGGCCTCGAGGTGGCGGGTCGGCCCCAGGCCGACCTCGGGCAGGGGCCCCCCGGTGCGGAGCCGGGGCAGCCGGCGCGCCAACAGGTCGATGCCGGCCGTACGGGGCAGGTCGTCACCGGCGTCGACAACCCGCTGCGCGACCTCGGCGAGGGCCTCGTCGATCGGCCGGGTGCTCAGCACCTTCGAGGGGACCAGCGCCACGGGCACCCCGAGGTGGTCGCCGCCATCCTTGGGCTGCAGCTCCTCGACGAGGAGGGTCTGGTGCAGCCGGCCGTTCTCGGCGAGCCGGTCGACGGCCTCGAGGATCGCGACGGTGGCGCTGGAGCGCGCGTTGGCGTGGCCGGGCAGCGTCGTGATGCCGGGCGGCGGCGGGTCGACGTAGACGGCGCTCACCTCGTCGCCGGGGCCGGTCGGGATGCCGCGCATCGGCTCGCCCTCGAGCCGCAGGGTGCGCCGTGGCCGCTGGCGCGGGGTCGCCCGGTGCCACGGCTGGACCACCTCGGCCGACTCGACGAGGAACACCCCGTCGGCCACCCGCCAGTCGCCGACCGGCAGCCGCAGCCGCTCGAAGTGGGCCTGCCACACCGGCTTGTCCTCGCGGGCGTGGAACAGCACGGACGAGGCGACCAGGGCGACCGCCTGCTGCTCCGGTGAGCGCTCGTGCGGCTTGATGCCGGTGAGCCGGTCGCGCAGCAGCGTCTCGAGCCGGATCAGGGCCAGTCGCTGCTCGGACGGGGTCTGCGGCACCGGCACCTCGACGCCCACGACGGGACCGTCGACCGGCCCGGCCGCGCTGGAGGCCGCGCCCTGCGCGATCAGCCAGTCGCGCAGCATCCAGGTGGAGATGCAGTCGTCGCGGTTGTACACCGCGATCTCGTCGATCAGCCGGGTCGCCTCGTCGTGCCGCTCGGCGTCGCGGGCCGCCATGAACTGGTGGTAGACGACGATCGAGTCGGCGGCGTTGGTGACGGCGGCGTCACGGGCCTCCATGTACAGGGGCTCGAGCTTCTTGATCGAGTAGGAGCGCTGGGACACCCGGATGGCCGAGCGGACCACGGCGTACAGGTCGACGAACACCCCGTCGCGCAGCAGCTGGTCGACCTCGTCCTCGCAGACCCCGTGGCGCGCGGCCAGCCGGAGCAGGGCCGCGGTCTCGTAGGCCGCGTAGTGGTAGACGTGCAGGTCGGGCCACTCCCGGCGGCGGGCGGTGAGCCACCCGACGAAGTCGATCAGGGCCTGCCGCTCCGCCTCACGGTCGTGCGCCCAGAAGGTGCGGAACACCGGTGTGCCGGTGTCGACCTCGACGATGCCGAAGAGGTACTCCAGGCCCCAGGTGGTGGACCCGCGCTCGGACCACAGCGGGTCGCCCTCGAAGTCGAAGAAGACGTCACCGGGGCTGGGGCGCGGCATCCGTCGCAGCGTGTCGGGGTCGGTGACCTCGGAGCGCACGCCACCGCCGGGGTCGCGCTCCTGCTCGAGCTGGAGGCGGGCCTGCTCGCGCAGCCGGTCGAGGGTCGCGGCACGCACGTCGGCGACCGGTGCGGTGCGCACGGCGAGCTCGTCGATCGTCGAGACGCCGGCATCGAGCAGCTTGCGGCGGGTGGGCCCGCGCACGCCGGCCACGAGCAGGAGGTCGCGCGCGGCCTCGACCTCGGGCTCGCAGACCTCGCACCGGCCGCAGGCGAGCCACAGCGGGTCGCCCCACCGGGCCGGCCCCTCGGACGAGCGGTGCTTCAGGAGCAGCGCGTCGAGCCGGGCCCGCCGGGCGAGGTAGACCGGCACGATGTCGTCGAGGGCGAAGTCGCGCACGTCGCCGCTGCCCACGACGAGCCGGGCGAAGGGCGCGGTGGGCACTTCGGCCTCGCGCAGCAGCGCGGCGTAGGCGGCGATCTGGAGCAGCGCCGGCACGCTCTCGGTGCGCGCCAGCTTGGTGTCGCTGACCAGCCAGCCGTCGGCGGTGCGCTCGAGGAAGTCGGCATGGCCGACGAAGGCGCCGTCGAAGAAGGTGGCCTGGTAGACGACCTCGGCGTCGGAGCGCAGGGCGTCGAGGGTCTGCTGCTGCGCCCGGGCCAGGGCGTCGGGGGAGTAGCCCGGCCGCTCGAACTGGACGACCCGACCCGGGTGCGCCCGGGCCAGTCGGCGCAGCTCGGTCTGCTCGTGCTCGTTGCCCAGGGCGATGACGCGCTCGGCCATCGGGTCGTCGGCGACCGTGGCCCGCACCCCGCGGCCGAGCACGACGTCGAGCTCGCGCACCAGCGCGAACTCGCAGGCCGCTGCCGTGCGCAGATCGCTCGCGCTGATGACGAGCCGACGGTCGTCGCCGAGGAGGAACATGCTCCGAACCTAACCCCGGCCACCGACAGCAGACCCGACAGCGCGCCCGCGCGAGGCCGCGGGGACCTGTCGCACGCACCGGACGAGGGCACACCGACCGCTCACCGATCCGCCGTTCGCTCGAGTGGCCGAGTCACACAGGTCGTCCTAAGGTCGCCCACAGTGTCGGCGTGGGGGACCCCGACGGCGGCACCTCCAGTTACCCAACTGCAGGAGGACCCAGTGCGAAAGACCACCTCCAGGCTGTTCAGCCTGGCGCTCGCCACGGGAGTCGGGATGGCCCTGGCCGTTCCGACGGGGGCCGCGACCGCGGCACCCACCCCGTCCCAAGGAACGTTCGCAGACCCGCAGACCGCGGCTCCGAGCGACAGCCTGCCCGACCCCATCGCCGACAAGCAGAACGAGATGCGCAAGACGGCAGTCGCCTCCGTGCTCAAGGGGGAGGCACGGCCCGAGCGCATCGGCAACAGCACCGTGGTCAAGGTGGGCGAGACCGAGCGCGCCGCCACGGCCGCCCACGGCAAGAGCAAGGCCCGCAAGGCCGAGAAGACCGACCAGTACGTCGAGCTGGCCCGCGAGGACACCGACGAGCTGTTCGTGCTCGTCGTGCAGTTCGGCAACCAGCGCCACCCGAGCTACCCCGACCAGGACACCAACGCGAACATCCCCGGCCCCACCCGCTTCGACGGCCCGCTGTTCAACCGGATCCCCGAGCCCGACCGCTCGGTCGACAACTCCACCGACTGGTTCGCCGACTACGGCAAGGCCTACTACCAGGACCTCTACTTCGGGAACGGCTCGGTCACCGGCACCGAGTCGATGCGGCAGTACTACGAGCGCCAGTCCTCCGGTCGCTACTCGATCGACGGCCTGGTCACCGACCCCGTGACCGTGCCCTACAACGAGGCCCGCTACGGCCGCAGCGACGGGTTCCCCTGCGCCTCCAACGTCTGCAGCAACACCTGGCAGCTCGTCAAGGACGGCATGGCGGCCTGGGTGGCCCAGCAGACGGCAGCCGGCCACACCGCGGCGCAGATCAAGGCCACCATCGCCACGTTCGACAAGTGGGACCGCTACGACTTCGACGGTGACGGCAACTTCGACGAGCCCGACGGCTACATCGACCACCTGCAGATCGTGCACGCCGGCGGCGACCAGGCGGACGGTGACCCCTTCCAGGGCGAGGACGCCATCTGGTCGCACCGCTGGCGTGCCTTCCAGGGCACCAACCCGGCCGCCCCCATCCCGCCGCTGGGTGGCACCCCGGTCGGCACGACCGGCATCTGGGCCGCCGACTACACCGTGCAGCCCGAGAACGGTGGCCTGTCGGTCATCGCGCACGAGTTCGGCCACGACCTGGGCCTGCCCGACCACTACGACACCTCCGGGCCCTCCTCGGCCAACGAGAACCCGGTCAACTGGTGGACCCTGATGGCGCAGAGCCGCGTCTCCGCACCCGGTGACAACGCCATCGGCAGCCG
>DASSQL010000348.1:0-2514 GCA_035702525.1 Ornithinibacter sp.
CGCACCGTCGAGGCCTACGTGCTCGACCGCGACGACCTCGACCTCTACGACGAGCGGGTCATGGTCGAGTTCACGGCGCACATCCGGCCCACGCTGAAGTTCGAGAGCGTCGACGAGCTGCTCGAGGCGATGGGCCAGGACGTCACCCGGTGCCGCGAGCTGCTCACCAAGATCGTGCCGGCCTGAGCCGCTGACCGCCCGAACCCCTGAACCCGTGAACCCCTGAGCCACGTGAGCCCCTGGGCCCGGCACGACATCGGGCTCTACGTCGCCGCCGCCGGCACCTCGGTGGTCGGCGCGCTGCTCGTGTGGTCGGCCACGGCGCGCGCCGACGGCACCGCCTACCTCGTGCGACACCTGCTCACCGCGGCGGTGGGTCTGGGGCTGGCCCTGCTGGTGAGCCGGGTCGGCCAGCAGCGGGTGCGCCTCGCGGCGCCGTGGGTGTACGCGGGGTCGCTGCTCCTGCTGCTGGCGGTGCTGACGCCCGTGGGCCGCACGGTGAACGGCTCGCGGTCGTGGATCCCGCTCGTCGGCGGGTTCACCATCCAGCCCGCCGAGCTGGCCAAGGTCGGGCTGTGCCTGGCCCTGGCGACCCTGCTCGCCGGGCAGGCGGAGCGGGGGCTGCCACCGGGCCGCCGCGAGGTGGCCCTGGCCGCGGTGCTCGTGGCGCTGCCGACGGCCCTGATCCTGCTGCAGCCGGACCTCGGCTCCGCGGCGGTGGTCGTGGCGGTCGGGGCGGTCGTCGTCACGGTGGCCGGCGTCCCGAGGCGGTGGGTGGTCGGGGCGGTGCTGCTCGGGCTCGTCGTCGTGGTGGTCGCCCTCACCACCCCGGTGCTCAGCGACTACCAGCGCGACCGGCTGACGTCGTTCGCCGACCCCTCGGCCGACCCCCAGGGCAGCGGCTACCAGACCCGGATGGTGCGCCTGGCGATCGGCGCCGGCGGGATGTGGGGCCAGGGCTTCATGCGCGGGGAGCGCACCCAGGGCGGCTACGTGCCCTACCAGCTCAACGACTTCATCTTCTCGGTGGCGGGGGAGGAGCTCGGGTTCGTCGGAGCGACCGGGCTGCTCCTGCTGCTGGCGTTCGTCGTGGGGCGGGTGCTCGTCGTGGCGGCCCGGGCCGAGGACGCCTTCGGGAGGCTGGTCGCCGTCGGTGTGGCCACCTGGCTGGCGGTGCAGGTGGTGCAGAACGTCGGGATGAACCTCGGGCTGCTCCCGGTGACCGGGCTGCCGCTGCCGTTCGTGTCGTACGGGGGGTCCTCGATGCTGGTGTCGTGGCTGGCCGTCGGGCTGGTCGATGCGACACACTCCACGGCGACTCGCCGGTAACAAGGCATACCCTTCGTACCGCGCCTTGTGTCATCATTCGCGCACACCGCTCCCCAATGACGAGGACGAACGCTCGATGCTCTCCGCCTCCCCGCAGATCCACACCCCCGCCGACGAGCCCGTCGACCAGTCCGTCCTGGCCCGCGAGGCGCAGAGCGTCGGACACATGTTCCGCGACCGGATCGCCGCGAGCCCCAGCCAGCCGGCCTACCTGCACGCGGTGGTGAAGGAGTCCGGGGACGAGTGGGTGACGGTGACCTGGGCCGAGCTCGACGTTGTCGTCCGCGAGATCGGCGCCGGGCTCGTGGCCCTGGGCATCGAGCCCGAGGACCGCGTCGCCATCGCCTCCAGCACCCGCTACGAATGGGCCCTGGCCGACCTCGCCGTCATGGTGGCGGGCGGCGCGACGACCACGATCTACCCCACGACGATGGCCGACGACGTCGCGTTCATCGTGTCCGACTCCGGGGCCAAGGTGGTCTTCGCCGAGAACTCCGAGCAGCTCGAGAAGCTGCGCGGCATCCGGGCCAGCACGCCCGCGGTGCTGCGGGTCATCGTCTTCGACGGGGTGTCGGACGCCGACGCCTGGACCCTCACCCTCGACGAGGTGCGCCAGCTGGGGCGTGAGTACCTCGAGGGCGACCCCGGCGCGATCGACGCGCGGATCGACGGCACCCAGCACGACCAGCTCGCGACGATCATCTACACCTCGGGCACGACCGGCCGCCCCAAGGGCGTGCGGCTGAGGCACAGCGCCTGGACCTACGAGGGCGCTGCCGTCGCGAGCACGAACATCCTCAGCGGGGACGACCTCCAGTACCTGTGGCTGCCCCTCGCCCACGTCTTCGGCAAGGTGCTGCTCACCCTGCCGCTGCAGATCGGCTTCCCCACGGCCATCGACGGCCGGATCGACAAGATCGTCGACAACCTGGCGGTCGTGAAGCCGACCTTCATGGGCGCCGCACCACGCATCTTCGAGAAGGCCTACGGCCGGATCAGCACGATGATGGCCGGTGAGGGTGGGGTCAAGGCGAAGCTCTTCGACATCGCCAGCGACGTGGGCCGCGAGGTGAGCGCCCTGCGCGAGCAGGGCAAGAACCCCACCGGGATGCTGTCGCTGAAGTACTCGGTCACCGACAAGATCATCGGCACCAAGATCCGGGACCGGTTCGGTGGACGCATCCG
>DASSQL010000349.1:0-4405 GCA_035702525.1 Ornithinibacter sp.
CGACGTCAGCGAGGGCCCGCGCGGCCCGGTGGTGGTGACCATGGAGACGGCCCGCGCGACCAGCCAGCGGGTCGAGGAGCTCAAGACCGTGCTGACCAACCACCCGGGCACCACCGAGGTGCACCTGAAGCTGGTCAAGCCGGGCCGGTCGGTCGAGATCCGGCTCGACCCGGCCTACCGGGTCAACGCCACCGAGGCGCTGTTCGGCGACCTCAAGGTGTTGCTCGGGCCGCGCTGCCTGATCTGAGCCACGGCGGGCCCCCGGCCACCACCGGTACCCGCGCGACGGCATCCGGCGTGTTCTGACGAGGCCCGGCCCGCTTCGCGGGGCTGCGGATGACCTCCGGGTGTCCGGTGGGTGACCGGCGTGCGAGGAGCCCAAATCGGCAGGTCCGCACCCTTCTCGGCGCGGCCGGAAGCGCCTAGGGTGTGTCGCGCCTGACCCCTCACAAGGAGAGACCATGACCACAACTCATCGGCGCGTCCTCGGCGCCGGTATCGCGGCGACCGCCATCGCCGCGTTCGTCGCCGGTACACCCGCCGTCGCGGGGGCCGCCCCCGCGAAGGGCAACCCCAACCTCACCACGGTGCAGCTGCTGTCGTTCAACGACTACCACGGTCACCTCGAGGCCTCCGACCCGCCGCTGAGCAAGGCCCTCGACCCGAGCCAGACCGCCGTCGGCGGTGCCGAGTACCTCGCGAGCACCCTGAAGTCCCTGCGCGCCACCGCCCCCGGGGGCAACTCGCTCACCGTGGCCGCCGGTGACCTCATCGGCGGTTCGCCCTTCCTCTCCGGTCTCTTCCACGATGAGCCGTCGGTCGAGTCGCTCAACGCGATGGGCCTGGACGTCAGCAGCGTGGGCAACCACGAGTTCGACGAGGGCACCACCGAGCTGCTGCGCATGCAGAAGGGTGGCTGTCACCCGGTCGACGGGTGCTACTTCCCCGACCAGCCGTACGCCGGCGCCGCCTTCCCGTGGCTTGCCGCGAACGTCGTGAAGAAGGACGGCAGCGGCACGCTGCTTCCGGGCACCTGGGTGAAGTCGATCGGCGGCACCAAGGTGGGCTTCATCGGGATGACCCTCGAGGGCACGCCGACCCTGGTCGACCCGGCCGGCGTCGCGAACGTCGAGTTCAAGGACGAGGTGCAGACCGCCAACGCCCAGGCCGCGGCGCTGAAGAAGCAGGGCGTGAAGTCGATCGTCGTGCTGCTGCACGAGGGCGGCGTCAACGCCGGCACCTACCAGCAGTGCGTCGGCGTCTCCGACCCGATCCTCACCATCGCGAAGACCATGACCCCCGACGTCGACGCGATCATCACCGGCCACACCCACCAGCCGTACGTGTGCCACATCCCCGACCCGGCGGGCAACCCGCGCCTGGTCACGAGTGCGGCCTCGTACGGCCAGGTGGTCACCGAGACCGACCTCGTGGTCAACACCCGCAGCGGTGAGGTCGACCGCGGCCGCACGACCGCGACGAACCACCTGGTCAGCCGGGCGGCGGTCGCCAAGGACGCCACCCAGACGGCGATCATCGCCAAGTGGAACGCCCTGTCCGGTGCCCTCGGCCAGCGGGTCGTCGGCTCCAACGCCCAGGACATCCTCGGTGACAGCAACGGAAACCGCGGCATCGAGACGCCGATGGGTGACCTCGTGGCCGACGCCATCCTGTGGGGCACGCAGGCACCCGAGAACGGTGGCGCCCAGATCGCGTTCATGAACATCGGTGGGGTGCGGGCCAGCCTGACGGTCGCGCCGAAGTACACCGAGGGCGCGGGCCAGATCACCTACAAGGAGTCGTACGACATCGCGCCGTTCGGCAACCTCCTGACCACGTCGACGTTCACGGGCGCGCAGATCCAGGCGGTGCTCGAGCAGCAGTACGTCGTCGGCCGCCCGGGTGGTCGTGACGCGCTCGCGCTCGGCGTGTCGAACGGGTTCACCTACAGCTGGGACACCAGCAAGCCCGCGGGCAGCCGGGTCGTCCCCGGCTCGATGAAGCTCAACGGCACCCCGATCGACCTCGCGGCGAGCTACCGCGTCGGCACGATCAACTTCCTGTCGAACGGGGGTGACTCGTTCAGCGCCTTCACCGCGGGAACCAACCTGCTGGGTGGAAACGAGGACCTCGCCAACCTGGTGGCCTACTTCGAGTCCCACCCGGGTCTCACCAGCCCGGCCGACCGCGTGACCGGTCTCTGACCGACGCGCACCGCAGCGAGGGCCGCACCCCACCGGGGTGCGGCCCTCGCCGCGTCCGGGCCCCCCTCGGGTTCGAGGTGATGTCCTGGCGCCGGAGACCCGGACATCACCTCGAACCGGCGGATGGCGGCGACGCGCAGCCGCCCGGCATACAGTGACGCCATGCCGAGCCCGACCCCACCGACCGCCGAGCGCCGACCCCACGTGCGCGAGCACCACGGCGACCGCGTCGAGGACCCCTACGCCTGGATGCGTGACCTCGACGACCCCGCCCTGCTGGCCCACCTCGAGGCCGAGAACGCCTACGCCGAGGCCCGTACCGAGCACCTCGCGCCGCTGCGCACCGCCATCGTCGAGGAGATCCGCTCGCGGGTGAAGGAGACCGACCTGTCGGTACCCGTAGCGAGCGGGCCGTGGTGGTACTACGCGCGCACCGAGGAGGGCAAGCAGTACGCCGCGCAGTGCCGGGCGCCGCTCGCGGACAACCCGCAGCGACCCGACCCCGAGGCGGATGCCGTGCCCGGCGAGCAGGTCGTCGTCGACGGCAACGTCGAGGCGGGCGACAGCGAGTTCTTCTCGCTCGGGGCCCTGACCGTCAGCAACGACCACCATCTCGTCGCCTTCGCCGTCGACACCGCGGGCGACGAGCGCTTCGACCTGACCATCCGCGACATCGCCACCGGCGAGGTGATCGACACCTCGATCACCGGCATCGGCTACGGCGTCGAGCTGAGCCGGGACGGGCAGTTCGTGTTCTACACCCGGCTCGACGAGGCCTGGCGCCCCCACCAGCTGTGGCGGCACCGGGTCGGCGGCGACCCCGCGGACGACGTGCTGGTGCACCAGGAGGACGACGAACGGTTCTGGATGGGCGTGGCCGCCAGCCGCGACGAGCGCTGGCTGATGCTGGGGCTGGGGTCGAAGACGACGTCCGAGGTGCACGTGCTCGACGCCGACGACCCCTCGGGGCAGTGGCGGGTGCTGGCCCCGCGGCGCGAGGGCGTCGAGTACGACGTCGAGCCGGCCGCCGACCGCTTCCTCATCGTGCACAACACCGACACGCCCGACGCCGACCTGGCCTGGGCCCCGTTCGACGCCACGAGCCACGAGCAGTGGGTGCCGTGGCTGGGGTCGGGCGAGGGCGAGCGGTTCGTGGCCGTCGACGCGTTCGACCACGCCACGGTGCTCAGCCTGCGCACGGGTGGGCTCACCGCCCTGCGGGTGCTGCCCCGTGACGCCGGCTCACCGTCGGGCCACGGCGAGCCGTGGGACGTCTCCGTCGACCAGGCGGCGCACTCGATCGGCCTGGGCGACAACCCCGAGCCCGACCAGCGCGCCATCCAGGTGGTCGTCGAGTCGTGGGCCACCCCGCGCACCGTGCTCGACGTCGACCTCGCGACCCGGGAGCGCACCCTGCTCAAGCGCCAGCCGGTGCTGGGCGACTTCGACGTCGCGAACTACGCCGAGCACCGCGAGTGGGCCACGGCATCCGACGGCACCCTCGTGCCGGTCTCGGTGGTGCGTCGCGTCGGCCTCGAGCCCGACGGCCGCAACGCCGGCGTGGTCACGGCCTACGGGTCGTACGAGATCTCGTCGGACCCGTACTTCTCGGTGGCGCGGCTCAGCCTGCTCGACCGCGGGGTCGTCTACGCCGTCGCCCACGTGCGCGGTGGTGGCGAGATGGGGCGGCGCTGGTACGACGACGGCAAGCTGCTCGCGAAGACCAACACGTTCACCGACACCCTCGCCGCGGTCGACCACCTCGTGGCGTCGGGGTGGGTGGCACCCGACCGGCTGGGGCTCGAAGGTGGTTCTGCCGGAGGGCTGCTCGTGGGGGCAGTGCTCAACCTGGCCCCCGAGAGGTTCCGCGTGGCCCACGCCGCCGTGCCGTTCGTCGACGCCCTCACGACGATGTTGCAGCCCGACCTGCCGCTGACCGTGGGGGAGTGGGAGGAGTGGGGCAACCCGCTCGCCGACCCCGAGGTGTACGCCGCGATGCGCGCCTACGCGCCCTACGAGAACGTGCGCGCCGCCGACTACCCCGCGGTGCTGGCGACCTCGAGCCTGCACGACACCCGGGTCTACGTCACCGAGCCGGCCAAGTGGGTCACCCGGCTGCGCGAGACGGTCACCAGCGACCCGGTCGACCGGCCGGTGCTGATGCGCACCGAGCTCGCGGCCGGGCACGGCGGGCGCAGCGG
>DASSQL010000350.1:0-4360 GCA_035702525.1 Ornithinibacter sp.
GGATGCTCGCCGCCGCCGAGGAGGCCGGGGTCTCGAACCTGTGGGTGCACCCCGGCGACGCGATGCCGTTCCTCACCGAGCGGGTTCCCGCGGGCTCGCTGGCGGCGGTGCACCTGTTCTTCCCCGACCCGTGGCCGAAGAACAAGCACGCCAAGCGCCGGTTCGTGCAGCAGCACACCCTGAACCTGCTGGCGTCGCGGCTGGCCCCCGGCGGGGTGCTGCGCCTCGCCACCGACATCGCCGCCTACGCCGCGCACGCCCGGGCTCAGCTCGAGCACCACGGCAGGTGGGACGTCGTCGAGGGGGAGCGCCCGCCGTGGCGCCCGGACGACGGCTTCGAGGCCAAGGGGCTGCGCGCCGGCCGCGCCGTCACCGAGCTCACCTGCACCCTTCGCTCAGGCGGCGCGTCGGCCTGACCGCAGCCGGTGCGCGCGGACGACCTGGCCCATGAAGGCATCCGGGGTGAGGCGCAGCCCGAGGACCGGCACCCGGAGCACGACGTCGTCACCCAGGGTGACCTCGTTCTGCCGCAACGCGTCGGTGATGGGGTTCAGGGCCAGGGTGTGGTGGCCTCCGTCGATCTCGACGACGAGGCCGATCTCCTCCCACGCCACGTCGAGGTAGACCCTTCCCCCGGGTGCCGTGCGCACGACCTGGCGGGTGGGCGGTGGCAGTCCGTGGTGCCGGCACATCCGCGCGAAGTCGAGCTCGCCCAGCGAGTGCGCCCCGTCGCAGACGTCCCGGATGACGGCATCAAGAAACCGTCGCCGTCGGCTACGGCCGACCGAGCTCCAGGCAACGAGGAGGCGGTCGGAGGCGACGAGGCGTTGCTGCACTGCGAGGCAGACCAGTAGGGCAGCCGTCCGGTCCGTGCCGGCCCACTGCGCTGCACGGATGGTGGCCCACTCGGGCCGGCACCGCACCAGGTGTGAACCCGTCGTGGGTCCTACGTCGGCGCGGAGATGCAGAGTGACGCCCGTGACGACGTGACGCCGGTTGCGCTTCGGGATCGCCACGTCGATGGTGTCCGCGGTGAAGCCGGTCAGCCCAGCGGCGAGGAGTGCGCTCACGCCGTCGAGGACCGCCCCGGCCCCGGACTCCCACAGTGCCTGCCACCACAGGCCCTCGCCGACAGGTCGGCCCGTGCCGATGACGACCGTGTGCCGCCCGGCGGTGGTCCACCGGCCGGCCGTGACCTCCGAACGCACGTCGGCCCTGCTGACGCCGGCAGCGCGCAGGTCGCGCCGGTGGGCCAGCCCGGCATGGTCCTCGGCGAGTCGTGCCCCCACGGCAGCCCGCTGCTCGCGGGACACGCGGCGACGGGGTGCGGTGGGCATCCCGACACTCTGCCGTCGACCGGCACCAGCCCGCTGCCGCCCTGTGGACAACCACCTGAGGTGTGCCAGGAGCGCGGGATGCTGCGCCTTTGGCACACCGGGGCGCAGAATCTGTCCGTTGGGGGGAGGGGTGCCCGCGGTCGAGGTGTGCCAGGAGCGCGGGATGCTGCGCCCTTGGCACACCTGGAGCGCAGATCTGTCCGGCGGTGGAGCCGGAGCCGCGGGTCGAGCCAGCTCCTTCGTCGCTCCCTCGACCCGCTCCCGTCATCCTGCTCCCACGACGAAGGCCCGAAAGGCGCTTCGCGCCTGACGGGCCCTACGTCGGGGTAGCCGGATTCGAACCGGCGGCCTTCCGCTCCCAAAGCGGACGCGCTACCAAGCTGCGCCATACCCCGCATGCACCCGCCCGACATCCGACATCGACCAGGTCGAGAGTGGATTTCGGATCCCGCGAGCGCGGCCCTAGGCTAGCGCTGCCCTCGGGGTGCGAGCTCACGAGGTGCGCGGGCGTAGCTCAATGGTAGAGCCCCAGTCGTCCAAACTGGCTACGCGAGTTCGATTCTCGTCGCCCGCTCCAGCACGAAACCCGTTCGGCAGCAGCACGGCCCGGGCGGTGGGCCCTCAGTCCGGCGGCCGCCCGATCACCGAGCGGCCCCCGAACCGGGTCCTCCGGCGCGCCGGTACCCGCGACCACACCAGCTGCTGCAGGGCGAGGGTGGCCCACCCGGCCAGCGCCATGGCCACGAGGTTCAGCGTGAGCTGCAGGCTGCTGCCCCACACCTCCGACCACGCCCCGAAGGCCAGCCCGAGCGCGATGTTGCCCGCGGCCGGCACCGTCGTCACCGAGATGAACACCCCGGACAGGCCGCCGGTGCGCGCCGAGGTCAGCGACAGCACCCCGGCGGCCGCCGCGATGACGGCCACGACCAGCGTCCAGCGGTCGGGCGAGTAGATGAACGCGGTGCCCGGCCGCGGCCCGGCGATGTCCTCGTAGGTCACCCAGCCGAGCGCCCGCCCCAGCAGCCCGGCCAGGAACGTCGCGAGGATGCCGGCCGCGAACCCCAGCACGAGGGTGCGGGTCGCGATGGCCAGCAGGTTCGCTCGCCGCCGCACCAGCGCCACCCCGATCGCGGCGATCGGCCCGAACTCCGGCCCGAGCACCATCGCCCCGATGACCAGGATCGACGAGTCCAGGATGATCGCCACCCCCGCGATCAGGGTGGCCAGCACCATGAACGACAGGTAGGTCCAGTTCAGCTCGGAGTCGGCGTAGGCCCGGTTGCCGACCTGGGTCCACACCACCGCGTCGGCGCTCGCCCCGGGGGCCTCGCGCTCCGCCTCGAACGCGGGGGTCGAGAGCCAGGTGTCCACGGGGTCGATCCGCACCGTCCCCTCGCGGTGCACCCCCAGGTCGCGCAGCGCGTCGAGCACCGGGTTGGCGCCCTCGCGCGCGATGTCGGCGGTGACCACGTCACCGGGCGGGATGACCGAGGCGCCCCGCAGCACGCTGAGCCCGGTGACGCTCTCGGTACCGGTCAGCAGCGAGACGACCTCGTCGGTCAGCCCCTCGGGCACGGAGATGCGCAGCGACAGCACGGGCTCAGTGTGCCGTGCACGGACGCCGGATGCCGGTCGCGACGTGCGCGACCGGCATCCGGGTGTTCTGCGTGGAGCGGGGAGGGGTCAGGTGGTGGACGGTGCGCGGAAGTCGATCCACGCGTCGTTCATCCGCTCGACCTGGCCGGGCGTGAACTCGTTCATGCAGGAGTCCTGCGTGTAGTCCATGAAGTTGTGGATGGGGTCGAGGCCGGGAGCCGTGCAGGTGTCGGCACCGATCGGGCAGTCGAACTGCGGTGCGGCCTCCTTCGGGGTGTCGGCGACGAAGTCGTTCGACGCGCTGCACCCGTGGTTGAAGGTGTGCTCGAGCATCAGCCAGTGGCCGACCTCGTGGGTGAGGGTGTCGCCCTCGGAGTACTTGCCGGCGGTGCCGCCGGGCATCGACTCGTCGAGCATCACGACGCCGTCGATGTAGTCGCGCCCGTTGTTGTAGCCCTTCGGGAAGTACGACCAGCCCAGGAGGCCGCCGCCGATGTTCGCGACGTAGACGTTGAGCGTCGTGGAGTCGCCCTCGTAGAGCGCCTTCTTCATGTCGCGCTCGTTCTTGCCCGGCACGACCGTGTACCACTGCGGGTTGACGGTGTACGTCGTCTTCACCAGGTCGAACCGGAACGGGCTGTCGGCCGCGGTCGGGGAGGTGAGGCCGGCGTACGAGTCGTTCATCACCGTCATCTGGGCGCCGATCATCGTCTGCATCCGGGTCTGCTCGGCCGTCGTGAGCGTGTGGTCGGAGACGACGTGGAAGACGGTGCGGATGTGCACCGAGCCGTTCGGCATCCGGGGGGCGTCCTTGATGACGCCGTACGCCTTGGCCTGGCTGTCGGGGTAGAGCTTCGGCTCCTGCACCGTGGCGCCCTTGACGACCCGGGCCGCGCTGGTGCCCGCCGCGGGCGCGGCACAGGCCAGCACCGCGGGGGAGGACGCGCCACTGGCGCCACCGGCGCTCGCGACACCGGCTCCACTGCCGAGGGCCGCGGTGGCGAACGCGCCGGCGACCAGGGCACCGACACCGGCGAGGCGGCGGGTGCGGGACGAGATGCGGATCATCGAATGAGTCCTCCTGCGTCAGGAGCCCCGGTCCGGGGCGTGCCCCGCGGACGATACCCGCGGCCGGGGGGCTGCGGGAGGATCGACGCGATTGGGTGGCCCCGAGCCCGGCCGCTAGCATGGTCCCTTGGTGCCGATCCGGTGCGCCGCGTGCTCGCGTGCCGCTGGAAGGCGTCGGCCCACCCCGGCCGGCCCGCACGGCATCCGCCCCGAAGTTGCCCCGATTCCCCCATGGTTGTGGAGTGCCTGAAGTGAAGAGTGCCGTCGAGACCATCAGCCCGACCCGGGTCAAGCTCGTCGTGGAGGTCCCGTTCGCGGAGCTGAAGCCGATGCTCGACCAGGCGTACAAGACGATCGGC
>DASSQL010000351.1:0-9924 GCA_035702525.1 Ornithinibacter sp.
ATCAACGACGAGGCCCGCAACCGCTCGCTCCAGGTCGCCCTCCTGATCCCACTCCTGGCGTCACTGCTCGGGGTGGGCACCTCCTTCCGGATGCTCGCGCTCCCCGACGTCGAGCCCGCCGCCGACCTCGACGGGCTCGACGTCGGCTGACCGGCCGCGCCCGGCTGAACGTCACATCGCCGCGTCGGGAACAGCGAGGACCCGTGCCTTTCGCGGCTAGGGTGCTTGGCCGGGGTGGCGCAGGTCCGATGCCGATGGGCAGTGCCTGTCCGACCACCCCTGCACCCAGGTTGGCCACCCGCAGTCGCCCGACCATGCCCGACGTCGTGTCCAGGAGAGTCAAGTGGTCAACGTGATGCTCGCCGGTGGGATCGCCATGCTCGTGGCGCTGCTCGGGACGCCGTCGTTCATCTCGTTCCTGCTCGGCCGCGGCTACGGGCAGCCGATCCACGACGACCTCACCCTGCACCACGTCAAGCGCGGCAAGCCCACCATGGGTGGGGCGGTGATCATCGCGGCGACGCTGATCGGGTACCTGGCGTCGCACCTCATCCTGATCGCCGTGGATGCCGGTGGCCTCGGCGGAGTGACCGGAGACCCGGTCTCCGTCAGCGCCCTGCTGGTCCTCTTCCTCCTGGTCGGGCTCGGAGTCGTCGGCTTCCTCGACGACTTCACCAAGATCCGCGCGGAGCGCAGCCTCGGCCTGACGTCTCGACAGAAGCTCGCGGGGCAGACGCTCGTGACCGTGGTCTTCGTCGCGCTCGCCCTGTGGACCACCGACGGGAACGGCAACGCGCCGGTGTCGACCGCGGTCTCGTTCGTCCGCGACACGAGGTTGGACCTGGCCTTCGCCGGCCCGGTGCTCGGTGCCCTGCTCTTCCTCCTGTGGGCAAACCTGCTCATCACCGGCGCGTCCAACGGGGTCAACCTCACCGACGGTCTGGACGGCCTCGCGACCGGCGCCTGCGTCATGGTCTTCGGGGCCTACACGATGATCAGCCTCTGGCAGCACAACGAGGGCTGCGCCGTCGCACCCGGCCCCAGCTGCTACCCGGTCGCGGACGCACTCGACCTCGCCGTGGTCGCCGCCGCCATCGCCGGGGCCTGCTTCGGCTTCCTGTGGTGGAATGCCGCCCCCGCCAGGATCATCATGGGCGACACGGGGTCGCTCTCCCTGGGTGCGGGGATGGCCGGCCTGGCGATCCTCACCCGCACGGAGCTGCTCCTCGGCCTGCTGGGTGGGCTGTTCGTCATCATCACCGCGTCCGTCATCATCCAGGTCGTCAGCTTCCGGCTCACCGGGAAGCGTGTCTTCCGCATCGCGCCGCTCCACCACCACTTCGAGGTCGTCGGCTGGGAGGAGATCACGATCGTCATCCGCTTCTGGATCGTCGCCGGCATCTGCGTCCTCGCGGGACTCAGCCTGTTCTACGCCGAGTGGGTCGTGACGCTCTAGCCCGGAGCCGACAGGCCGGCCATCACGGCGTCGGCGAAGGCCGCGTGCAGCGTCGGGCTGGGGTGGAACCCGTCGCCGGCGAACATCTCCGGCCCGAGCGGGTCGGAGGTCTCGATCCGGAAGGTCCTCTCGCGCGCCCGGACCGCGCAGACCCCGATCGCGTCGAAGACCCTCCCCCGCCAGCCGAGGGCGTCGGCGAGGGGCCTGGGGAACGCCGGGAAGTGGTCGAGCGGTGGGATGCCGAGGAGGCAGACCCGAGCCGTCGGAGCCGCGGCCAGGATCGCGTCGAGCAGCTCGTCGAGCTCGCGCCGGAAGCGGGCGGCGCTGTGGAGGTTCTTCAGGTCGTTGACGCCGATCGACACGAAGACGAGGTCGGCGTCGGCCAGTGCTTCGGGAGAGACGAGGGCCACGGCACGCCCCGCGGTGGCCCCGCTCTCGGCGCAGGCCTGCCAGTCGACCGTCGCGCCGTGACGCTCGGCGAGGCGGACGGCGAGCTGACCGGCGACGGACGACCTGTGGTGGTCGACGGCGTACCCGGCCGTGACGCTGTCCCCGAGCGCGACGACCTTCATCCGTCGGTCGCCCGAGCCGACTCGTCCGGTGACCCCGTCGGCATCAGCGAACCGTGGGAGCGTACGCGCGAGCCGGTACCCCTGGATCGGCACGACGGGCAGGCCCAGCCACCACCACCGGGCCCGTCGCCCGCCCACGCCTCGACCGAGGGCGTCCTCGACCCGCGGCCGACCACTCCGCACCATGCGACCGATGCTATGCGTCGCCGCGCTCCCCACCGGTTGGTCACCGTGCGGAGCGGCACGCCGGGTCTGTTCGGCCCGGCACAGTCAGGCGCGCGCGCAGGGGCCATAACGGAGGGGTGGGACGACCCACACGCAGCTGAGGAGGCAGACATGAAGCGCACGGCCTACGCGGCACTGACCGGGGCAGTGGTCCTGTTGAGCGGGTGTGGTGCCCTGTCACAGGTGAACCAGGGCGCGACCGGCGCCCCCTCGTCCTCGACGAAACCCGCTGCGACGTCCTCGCCCACACCCACGGCGGCCCGGTCGGCCGCACCCACGCCGACCCCCAGCGCGACCCGGCCACTGGCCAAGTCGCGCACGATCTACTGGGCCACCGCGAAACCAGGCATGTGCCTGCTCCTCCCCGACGACGACTACAACGTCACCAGGACCGACTGCCGCGCCAAGCACGACGCCGAGGTGATGGTCCGAGCACGCCTGCACGGTGGTGCCTGGCCCGGAGAGGATGCCGTGGACGAGCAGGCCCTGAAGGTGTGCGGAGCGGCCTTCCCGCGCTACGTCGGGGTGGCGCTCGACGAGTCGCTGCTCGACGTCGACTACATCTCGGCGGACCGCGCCGGGTGGGAGGACGGCGACCGCAGCCTGATCTGCCTGGTCTACGACCCCAACGAGGAGTGGACCACCCGAGCCCTCAAGGCCAGCCGTGAGTGACTGCCGACCTCCGGGCGGAGGTGGTGGACGACCTCACCGCTGCGGTTCGCCGCCCCGGTCGGCCAGCCACTGCCGGTACCTCGGCCGCAGGCAGACGCCACAGGGTCGGTAGCCGGCAGCGAGGGCGACGTCCTCGTCAGCGAAGAAGACCCGGTGCTGGACGTACTTGCCCCGGGCGATCCAGCGCAGGGCCGAGGGGCAGTCGAGCCGCCCGTAGATCTTGCTGCGCCGGTGTCCGCCCAGGGTGCCGGGGACCTGCGACGGGTACGGGCGGCCATCCCGACCGAGCAGCGTGTAGGACTTCACGTCCACGAGTGTGCGCGCGGGTCGCGGCGTACCCGGCACCTCGACACCGACGACGGCTTCATCGGCAGGTGGGCACGCCGGGCGCTCAGCTGCTGGTGCGCTCCCACACGACGATCGTGTTGCGGTCCTGGCTGTACACGTGGGCCATCCGGTAGCCGTTCGCGGCACGCTGGTTCGCGACCTTGGTGAAGTGCCGCATGTTGACCGAGCCCTCGTTCACCTCGATCTCGTAGACCGGGCCGCCGGCCTTCCCGTCACTGAAGCCACCGATGCCGAGCACCATGTGCTCCTCCTTCGTACGTTGCCGGGATCCACCCAGGTGGACCGACGACGGGTCGTGGACCAGTGCGACGGCCCCGACGGGCCAGCCTCAGCGTGGCAGCGCGGGTGGCGTGGTGCAACCATCGGGGTCGATCTCACACGCGGTCTCGTCGATGGCGGCCGGAGTGGCCCACCCGGCCGACGCCAAGGAGATCCAAAGGTCTCCAGGCGACGATGGCCACTGACCGTGCCGGCCGGCCGCCACAGAAGGGACGGCGTGTGGACTCCAGCTTCGCCGACGAGCTCACCGACGGGCCGTTGTCCCAGGAGATCAGGCTCCTCGGGGACCTCGTCCTGGCGGCGTCGCGCGTGGCACGGCACCTGACCCAGGACGAGGTCGACCAGGTCCTCGAGCTGGACGGACGGGATCCGGGCGCTCGCCGGGAACTGCCTCCGGTCGGTGGGTAAGAACTGCCTGCGCGCCGGCACCAACAGGCAACCCGACTGCCGCCGCGAGGAAGGCCACGACCCATGACCAGATCGTCCGCGACCGCTGCCGAGGAACCGCACGCTCCGCTCGACGCGACCGGCCACGCGCCCGGTTCCGACGCGCACCGGTCCGAGCGCCGGCGTTGGCGTGGCCCCGAGGTCGTCATGCGGCCTGACCTGGTCGCGGCCACGGCAGCGGCTCGCGGCCTGCTGGAGGCGCTGGGGCTCGACCTGCGCACCGAGTCCCTGGGTCGCACCCCGGAGCGGATGGCGACCGCCCTGGCCGAGCTGATGACCCCCAGGCCGTTCGAGATGACGACGTTCCCCAACGACGGCGGATACGACGAGCTCATCGTGGCGCGCGCCATCCCGGTCCGCTCGCTGTGCGAGCACCACGTGCTGCCCTTCGTCGGCACCGCCCACGTGGGCTACCTGCCGGGGCGCCGCATCCTCGGTCTGTCCAAGCTCGCCCGGGTGGTCGAGCACTTCTCGCGGCGGCCCCAGGTGCAGGAACGCCTCACCGTCCAGATCGCCCACTGGCTCGAGTCCCAGCTCGCCCCCGCCGGGGTGGGAGTGCTCATCGAGGCCGAGCACCTGTGCATGACCCTGCGCGGTGTCCAGGCGCCGGGCACGACGACCGTGACGTCGAGCCTGCTCGGTGCGCTGCGCGACGACCCCCGCACCCGCTCGGAGTTCCTCGCCCTGGCCCACCCCGCCCGCTGATCTCCCCACATGGTGCGCAGGACGCGGGCCGTCGGCGCACCGCACCCGAGGACGGGCCGGCCCTCAGCCCCGGCGCGCCTCGAGCAGGTCCGCGAGCGACTCGGCCTCCTCCGCGCAGGCGGGGCACCCGCGCAGGTGGGCGGCCATCGCCGGGTCGGCGTGCCCCGGGTCGTCCAGCATCGCCTCGACGTACCCGTCCACCTGCTCGAAGCAGTCGTCGCAGGAGAGGTACGGCGTGGTGTCGAGGAGGAGGGCGTCGACGGCGCCCGGGTCGAGCGGCGGGTGGGGCGTGGGTGACGTGGTGCTCATGGCGTTCCTGCCGAGGTCGTGGAGGGTGAGGGGGCGGGGAGGTGACCGGTGGAGACGAGCTCGGCGCGCAACCGGGCCCGCGCGTCGTGGACGGTCTTGTAGAGCGCGCCGCGGGTGGTGCCGAGCCGGTCGGCCAGCACGTCGATGGGGACACCGTCGACGAGCAGGGCGACGGCGACGCGACGCTGGTGCGGCGTGAGCGCCTGGTCCATGGCGCGCACCACGGCGGCCGCGAGGTCACGAGCCTCGGCCGCGTGGGCGGGCCCGTCGTGCGCCGCGGCCGCGACCTCGAGGTCGCGCAGCTCGACCTCGCGGTGCTGCCACTGGATGCGGCGCACCTCCGTCGCCGCCTGGAGGATGGCGAACTTGAAGGCCCACGTGCTGAACCGGCTGCGCCCCTCGAAGGTGTGCAGCTTTGCGAGCAGGGCGGCCATGGCCTCGTCGGCCGCCTGGTTGGAGAGGTCGTCCACGGCCTGCGGCGAGGGGTCGGGCAGGGCTGAGCGCATCCGCCACACCTGGTGGGCTGCGGCCCGCACCATCAGGGCGTGCAGCCTGCGCAGCGCGTCGTCCTGCGCGGGCCCCGGGTCGGTCAGCGCCGTGACCCAGTCCTCGGGCTCGTCGCGGTCGCGGGCAGCCCGGGGCGCCCGGGGCGGGGACACCTCGACCGCGGTCGAGTCGTCGCGGTTCACGGTGCTCATCGGTCGGTCACGGTGTCGTCGGGGGACAGGATCCGGGCCGCCAGGCGCGGTGGGCAGCCCCGGTCGACGAGCTGGAGCAGGGCGTGCAGGTCGACGTGCTGCCGGGCCAGGGTCGCTGCCAGGGCGGGGGGAAACCCCGCGTCGCGCAACCGCAGCACCCGCCAGCCCACGACGTCGACCGGGACGTCGCGGGTGGGGCCCGACGCAGGTGCGGGGTGGGGTGCGCGTGTCGGCTGGGAGGTCATGCCCTGTTCGCTGCACAGTGCGCCACCGGTCTTACCGGGGACGGCAGCGCACGTAAGACGAGCTTCGCGTCGTGTCACCAACACGGTGTCAGCGTCCCACTCCGGTGCGAGTCGTGGTGGGACGGCCGAACCCGGCACCGACGGACCCACTCGCTCAGGAGGACCCATGGCCACCATCGACACCCCGTCCCGGCGCGGCGCGCCGGCCACCCCGACCACCGGCGGCCGCACGGCATCCACGCCGTCCACCGCGACGCCGCTGGCACAGGACCCGGCCCGGCAGGCGTACCTGATCCTGCGGTCGGCCTTCGTGATCGCTCCGGTCGTGTTCGGCCTCGACAAGTTCACCAACTGGCTCGTGCAGTGGGACCAGTACCTCGCGCCCGCGCTGTCCGACCCGCTGCCGATGACGCCCCACCAGGCCATGTACGTCGTCGGCGTCGTCGAGGTCGTCGCCGGCGTCGTGGTGGCCCTGCACGCCCGGCTCGGTGCGCTCGTCGTCGCGGCGTGGCTGACCGGGATCATCGTGAACCTGCTGCTCATCCCGGGCTACTACGACGTGGCGCTGCGCGACTTCGGGCTCCTGCTGTCCGCCCTCGCGCTGCAGCGCCTGGCCGGCCGCTACGACCCTCGGCCGCTCACCTGGCCGCTGCACCGGCGGTCGGCATGAGCACCGCGTTCGTGCTGACCGGTGGTGGCAGCCTGGGCGTCGTCCAGGTGGGGATGCTGGCCGCCCTCCATGACCACGGCATCGAGCCGGACCTGCTGGTGGGCACCTCGGCCGGTGCGCTCAACGCCGCCCACCTGGCCGGCCCCGGCACCACCGAGGCGCGGCTGCAGTCGCTGGCCGACCTGTGGCGACACGCCCGCCGGCGGGACGTGTTCGTCACCCGGCCGCGGCGCTGGCTCGCGGCCACCATGGGCGCCTCGCCCTCGCTGTTCGCCGACACCGAGCTGCGCACGATGGTGCAGCGCAACCTCGGGTTCGACCGGCTCGAGGACGCCAGGATCCCGGTGCACGTCGTGGCCTGCGACCTCGTCACCGGCCACGGTGTCGCCCTCACCGAGGGGCCGAGTGCCGACGCGGTGCTGGCCAGCACCGCGGTGCCGGGCCTGCTGCCACCGGTCCGGCTCGACGGACGCACGCTCGTCGACGGAGGTGTCGGGGAGTTCGACGCCATCGAGCACGCCGAGGCCTGGGGCGCCGAGGACATCTACCTCCTGCCCGCCGGCTACGCCTGCGCCGGCCCGGCCCCGAGCACGGCGGCAGGCACGATGCTCACGGCGTTCAGCCTGCTCCTGCACCGTCAGCTGCTGACCCAGGTCCGCGGCTACCGGGGGGCGGCCCGGCTGCACGTCCTGCCCCCGCTGTGCCCGCTGTCGGTGTCCCCGGCCAGCTTCGCGCACGCCGCTCCCCTGCTCCGGCGCAGCCACCGGGTCACCAGCGAGTGGCTCGCCCACCGCGGAGGGGATGCCATCGCGGCGGAGTATCTCTCGCTGCACCAGCACGCCGACCCCGACTCACTTCCGCACAGCGCCTGACCCGGGAGTGGACGGACCGGCGACACCGGCCGCAGGTCAGGCCGGTTCCGGTTCGTCGGTCGCCTCGCCGACGTTGAGGACGTCGGGAACCAGGTCGTAGCGGTGGCTGTAGGTGTCGAGGATGGCGACCGCGGCAGCGGCGAGCGGGATGCCGATCAGGGCTCCGAGCGGACCCCAGATGGCGGCGCCGACGAACACCGCGCCCAGGGCGATGGCGGGGTTCACGTCCATCGTCCGCTGACTGACGTGCGGGGTGAAGTAGTACGTCTCGACCTGCTGGTACACCGCGGCGAACGCGACGATCGCGACCGCCTTCCACGGGTGGTCGAACACGGTCGCCAGGGCGGGGAGGATGACCCCGAGGTAGGTCCCGACGATGGGGACGAACTGCGAGGTGATGCCGGCGAACAGGGCGAACGGCAACCAGTAGGGAACGCCGATGGCGGCGAAGAAGATGCCGTGGAAGAAGGCGGACGCCGCCGCGAGCACGATCTTGGAGACGACGTACCCGCCGGTCTTGGCGATCGTGATCTCGGTGATCGTGATGAAGACCTCCTGGACGCGCGGCGGCATCCACGAGGCGAGGTTGTGGATGAGCTTGGGGCCGGAGCCGGCGAAGTAGAAGCCGAACACCAGGACCGTGACGAGGTCGAACAGGACCGACGACAGCGACCCGACGACACCGAGCACGCCGCCGGACAGGGAACCGGCCCACGTCGCGATCTGCGAGGGGTCGAGGTGCAGCTTCGAGGCGATCGTGGTCGGGTCGAGGTTGGCCCTGAACCGGTGGTTGACCCAGTCGATCACCGAGGTCGTCAGGTCGGGCAGCCCGTTCACGAAGTCGGTGACCTGGTTGAAGAACAGCTGCCCGAAGACCACGGCCAGACCGAGGGCCACGAGGACGGCGCTGCCTCCCACCAGGGCGGTCGACACCCCCCTCGACCGGCCGCGCTGGACCAGCCACCGGATGCCGGGCTCCAGGGCGGTGGCGAACAACCACGCCAGCACGAGCAGGAACAGGAAGTGGCTGAGCATGGAGAACAGCCACAGGAACAGCAGCAGCCCCACCCCCACGCCCGCGAGGACGAGCGCGGCCCGCCAGACCGACCCGCGGTCGAAGTGCACGTTGACGTCGAGGCCGCCTCCGGTCGCCGGAACCACGACGGGCGGAGCGGTCTCGGAGCGCGACGCGTGGTCCGCGTCCGGAGTCGGCATCGTCATCATTCGTCCCAGGGGTCCCGAGCGGGTGCGTGCCCGGATGTCCGCAGTCTCTCAGATCGAGTCGCCGCGCACGCCCGGAGTGCGTCGGTTGTCGGATGCCGCCGCCTTGCCGCGTCGCGCACGCGTGGTGACACTGGACGGAACCGTCCGGTGCCCGCGCAGGGCGACGATGCGAGGAAGGGGTGTTCGATGTCTGCTGCAGCCATCCGCCTCCTGGTGGGGACGACCAAGGGGGCCTTCGTTCTCGACGGGGACCACGACCGCGCCCGCTGGGCCGTCCGTGGGCCGTACTGCGAGGGCTGGCCGATCAACCACGTCATCGGCGACCCGGAGACCGGCACGATCTGGGCTGGTGGCGGCGGTGACTGGTCCGGTGCCGGCGTCTGGCGCTCGGGCGACGACGGGCACAGCTGGCAGCTGTCGAGGCTGACGTCGGGCCAGATGGACGCCTGGGCCGCGGACGACCCGGCGTTCGCCGAGTCGATCGGCTGGACCGAGGAGCCGGCTCCGTTCGGTGACGCCTTCTCGCAGGTGTGGTCACTCGGCCGGGTCGGCACCAGGCTCTACGCCGGCACCAAGCCGGCGACCCTGCTGGTGAGCGACGACGACGGCGCGTCGTGGGAGGTGGTCAAGGGCCTGACCGACCACCCGTCCGCGGCCGAGTGGGGGCCCGGGGCCGCGGGGCTCGTCCTGCACACGATCGTCGCCGACCCCGAGGATCCGGAGCGGATCTGGGTCGGGATCTCGGCCGCCGGCGTCTTCGCCACCGAGGACGGCGGGGTGACCTGGGAGCGGCGCAACGACCTCGCGGACCCCAGCGCCGGTGAGGGCCACACCCACCCGGCAGCGGCGTCCGACGGGCACACCGGGTTCTGCGTGCACCACATCGAACGCGCCGCGGGTGACCTGCTCTACCAGCAGAACCACCACGGGGTCTGGCGCTCGTCGGACGACGGCCGCACCTGGCACGACATCACCGCAGGGCTGCCGTCGACGTTCGGTTTCCCCCTGTGGGCCCACCCGAAGGACGGTCGGACCCTCTGGACCGTGCCGCTCAACGGCGACACCGAGGGCCGGTACCCGCCGGATGCCGCCGCCGCGGTCTGGCGGTCCCGGGATGCCGGTGCGTCCTGGGAGGCGCAGCGGGCCGGGCTGCCGCAGGAGGCCTGCTTCTTCACCGTGCTGCGACAGGGGATGAGCGGCGA
>DASSQL010000352.1:0-7964 GCA_035702525.1 Ornithinibacter sp.
TAGACTCAAGTTTAGCCGGGTTGCCCTTGGGGAACCCCGACCTTCCACCTCGCTCGAGGAGAGTCCCGCATGGAGCTGAAGCCCACCACCAAGGTGGCCGAGGCCCTGGCCGTCGCCCAGCGCGCGGCGCAGGCCGCCGGCCACCCCGAGATCACGCCCGCCCACCTGGCCCTGGCGCTCGCCGAGCAGGAGGGCACCACCACGCCCGCACTGCTCACCGCCGCCGGCAGCTCGGCGGAGGGGATGGCGGCCACCGCCCGCTCGGTGCTGAGCGGGATGCCGCGCACCACCGGCGCGACGGTCGGCACCCCGGCCCTGGGGCAGGCGGCGCTCTCGGTGCTGCAGCACGCCTCGACGCTGATGGCGGCCCGTGGCGACACCTACCTGTCGACCGACGTGCTGTTGCTGGCGCTGCTCGAGAAGGGGGCGGTCCAGGGCGATCCGACGGCCCTCGAGGCCCAGATCGACCACCTGCGCCGGGGCGCCAAGGTGGCGAGCGAGGACCCCGAGGCCACCGGGGAGGCGCTCGCGAAGTACGGCACCGACCTCACCGAGGCCGCCCGCGAGGGCCGGCTCGACCCGGTCATCGGCCGTGACGACGAGATCCGTCGCGTGGTGCAGGTGCTCAGCCGGCGCACCAAGAACAACCCCGTGCTGATCGGCGAGCCCGGCGTCGGCAAGACCGCCGTCGTCGAGGGGCTGGCCCAGCGGATCGTCGACGGTGACGTGCCCGAGTCGCTGAGGGGCAAGCGGCTGATCGCCCTCGACCTCGGTGCGATGGTCGCGGGCGCGAAGTACCGCGGCGAGTTCGAGGAGCGGCTCAAGGCCGTGCTGCAGGAGATCAAGGACTCCGACGGGCAGGTCGTCACCTTCATCGACGAGCTGCACACCGTCGTGGGGGCCGGCGCCACCGGCGAGTCCGCCATGGACGCGAGCAACATGCTCAAGCCGATGCTCGCCCGAGGTGAGCTGCGCCTGGTCGGTGCGACGACGCTCGACGAGTTCCGCGAGCACGTCGAGAAGGACCCCGCGCTCGAGCGCCGCTTCCAGCAGGTCTTCGTCGGCGAGCCCTCCGTGGAGGACACCATCGCCATCCTGCGCGGCCTCAAGGAGCGCTACGAGGCACACCACAAGGTCGAGATCGAGGACAGCGCGCTGGTCGCGGCGGCCTCGCTGTCCGACCGCTACATCTCCGGGCGCCAGCTGCCCGACAAGGCCATCGACCTCGTCGACGAGGCGGCCTCCCGGCTGCGGATGGAGATCGACTCCAGCCCGGTCGAGATCGACGTGCTCCGGCGCGCGGTCGACCGGCTGAAGATGGAGGAGCTGCACCTCGCCAAGGAGACCGACGAGGCCTCGGCCGAGCGGCTCGACCGGCTGCGCGCCGACCTCGCCGAGAAGACCGAGGAGCTCGCGACGCTCACCGCCCGGTGGGAGTCGGAGAAGTCCGGCCTCAACCGGGTCGGCGACCTCAAGGCCCGGCTCGACGATCTCCGCACCCAGGCCGACCGCCTGCAGCGCGAAGGCGACTACGAGGGTGCCTCCCGCCTGCTCTACGGCGAGATCCCCTCTCTCGAGGCCGAGCTCGACGCGGCCCAGCAGGCCGAGTCGGCCACGGCATCCGCCGACCTGATGGTCAAGGAGCGGGTCGGCGCCGACGACATCGCCGAGGTGATCTCGGCGTGGACCGGCATCCCGGCCGGGCGGCTGCTGCAGGGCGAGACCGAGAAGCTGCTCTCGATGGAGTCGATCATCGGGGCGCGCCTCGTCGGCCAGGGCGAGGCGGTGCGCGCGGTGTCGGATGCCGTGCGCCGCTCGCGCGCGGGCGTCGCCGACCCCGACCGGCCCACCGGGTCGTTCCTCTTCCTCGGCCCCACCGGTGTCGGCAAGACCGAGCTCGCGAAGTCGCTCGCCGACTTCCTCTTCGACGACGAGCGGGCGATGGTGCGCATCGACATGTCCGAGTACTCCGAGCGGCACGCGGTGGCTCGGCTGATCGGCGCACCCCCCGGCTACGTCGGCTACGAGGAGGGCGGCCAGCTCACCGAGGCGGTGCGGCGCCGTCCCTACTCCGTGGTGCTGCTCGACGAGGTCGAGAAGGCACACCCCGAGACGTTCGACATCCTGCTCCAGGTGCTCGACGACGGTCGGCTCACCGACGGGCAGGGCCGCACGGTCGACTTCCGCAACGTCATCCTGGTGATGACGTCGAACCTGGGCTCGCAGTACCTCGTCGACCCCACGCTCGACCCGCGCGCCAAGCACGAGGCCGTGATGGCCGCGGTGCGCCAGGCGTTCAAGCCGGAGTTCCTCAACCGGCTCGACGAGGTCGTGGTCTTCGACCCGCTCACCACCAGCGAGCTCACCCGCATCGTCGACCTGCAGGTGCGCGCCCTGGCGACCCGGCTGCACGACCGGCGGATCACCCTCGAGGTGACCGACCCGGCCAAGGCCTGGCTCGCCGAGCAGGGTTTCGACCCGGCCTACGGCGCCCGCCCGCTGCGCCGGCTCGTGCAGCGCGAGATCGGCGACCGGCTGGCCCGGGCGCTGCTCGCCGGTGACGTGCGCGACGGCGACACGGTCACCGTCGACCTCGGCGAGGCCGGGCTCCACCTGCGCTGAGGCGCGGCGCGTGGCGGTTACTGTTGCCGCCATGCGCCGACCCTCCGTCCTGATCGCCGTCGGCGCACCCCTGGCCGTCGGCCTCGTCGTCGTGCTCGCGGGGTGCGGCGGCGGCACACCCGAGGCCCCGGCGCAGAGCCCCACCGAGCAGCTGGCCGCCGCGAAGACCGCCTTCGACACGGCGAAGTCGGTGCAGCTCGACCTCACCAGCCGCGACGTGCCGCCACGCGAGAACGGCGTGACCCAGGCCAAGGGCGCGGGCGTCATCAGCACCACCGAGCCGAAGTTCCAGGGCACCATCACCGGCACGATCAAGGGGCTCGCCGGCACCATCGACGTCGTCGCGATCGGCGCGGACACCTACCTGAAGTTCTTCACGCCGGACTACAAGAAGACCGACTTCGACACCCTGAACGCCCCGAACCCGGCGCTGTTCTTCGACCCTGCGGCCGGCATCTCGGCGCTGCTCCCGCAGACGGCGAACCCGAAGGACGACGGCCAGACCCGGCTCAAGACCGAGGTGCTCGACAAGATCAGCGGCACCCTGCCCGGCTCGAGCATCGAGGACCTGTTCCACCTCGGCGACGGCACCGGCACCTATGCCGTGAGCTACGGCCTCACCGACGCCGACCAGCTGCGCACCGCCACGCTGACCGGGCCGTTCTTCCCCGGGGTGCAGGCCACCTACGTCGTCACCCTGACCGACTACGGCAAACCCGTTGAGATCACCAGCCCCTAGGGCACTGCTCGCGACGGCCGCCGTCGCCGTCTCACTCGCCGCCGCCGACACCTACGTCGTCGTGCTCGCCCTGACCGACATGATGGCCGGGGTCGGCGTGGGCATCGACGCGCTGCAACGGGCCACCCCGATCATCTCGGGCTTCCTGCTCGGCTACGTCGCCGTGCTCCCGCTGATCGGGCGGGTCGCCGACCTGGTCGAGCGGCAACGGGTGCTGCTGGCCTGCCTCGGCGTCTTCGTCGTCGGTTCGACGATCACCGCGCTGGCCACCGACCTCACGGTGCTCGTGACCGGCCGGGTCGTCCAGGGGGTCGGGGGCGGCGGCCTGGTGCCGGCGACGCTCGCGATCGTCGCGCAGCTGTGGCCGGCCGACCGCCGCGGGGTGCCGCTCGGAGTCGTCGGGGCGGTGCAGGAGCTCGGCTCGGTGCTCGGCCCGGTGCTCGGCGCCCTCGTGCTCGTCGTCGCCGACTGGCGGGCGATCTTCTGGCTCAACGCCCTGCTGGGGGCCCTGCTCGCCGTCGCCGTGGTGGTCACCGGTGGCGGCCGCGTGCCACGACCCAGGCCGGTCGTGGTCGCGCTGTCGCTGGTCGCCGTCGTCGCGGGGGTGCTCGCCCTGGCGGCCCCGGAGGCGCTCACCTCGAGCGTCTCGCTCGGGGTGCCGTTCGTGCCGTTCGGTGGTGCCACCTCACGGCTGGCCACGCCCATCGGCCTGGTGGCGGCCGTCTTCCTCCTCGCGGCCCTGGCGGTGGGCGGCCGTGGCGCCTGGCCGCTGCTCCGCCGTGCCGACCTGCTCGGCGCCGCGCTGCTCGGCGGCGCCCTGGGCTGCGTCGTGCTCACCTTCGCGGCCTCCGAACCGGCGACCGAGGTCGTGGGGCCGCTGGGCTACGCCCTGCTCCCCGTCGCCGGGCTGCTGGCCCTGCTGTACGCGGTGCACCACCGGCGCACCGCCGAGCCGCTGGTGCCGCGCGGACTGGTGCGCGGCCGGCTGGTCTGGGCGCTCGTGGTCTCGCTGCTGGTCGGGGTCGCGCTCGTGGCGGTGGTCGTCGACGTGCCCCTGCTCGCCCGCATCGTGCACACGTCGAGCCAGACCGAGGCCGCCCTCGTGCTGGTCCGCTTCCTGGTGGCCGTGCCCGTCGGGGCGCTCGCGGGTGGGTGGGCCCTGCGCCGGCTGGGCAACGGCGTGGTCGCCGGCGCCGGCCTCGCCCTGGCCGCCGTCGGGCTGGCGCTGATGTCGACCTGGTCACGGGGGTCGCTCGACCACCTCTCCTCGACCGTCGTGCTCGCGCTGACCGGCCTGGGCATCGGGCTGGCGCTGGCCCCGGTGAACGACGCGGCGCTCGCGGAGTCCGCCGACGACGCCCACGGCACGGCATCGGCGCTGGTCGTCGTGGCGCGGATGGTCGGGATGGTCGTGGGCGTCGCCCTGCTCACCGCGATCGGGCTCCACCAGTACTACGGCGTGGTCGCCACGCTGCCCGACCCCACCGACACCGACGCGCTCAAGGGGGCCGCGGTGCTGCAGGTGGCCTGGGTCTTCCGGGGTGCGGCGGTCGCGGCCGCGCTGGGCGCCCTCGCCTCGCTGGCCCTGGGCCTGCGGCGGCGCACCGGCGAGCACGCGACCACCTTCGGCCTGTAGCCACGGCGGTAGCGTCGAGGGCATGGCCTCCACCGCTGACCTCCTGCTGGACTCCCTAGCCCGGGTGCGCGAGACCGCGCACTGGGTGCTCGACGACACCCCCGAGGCCCTGCTGGCCACACCGCCCGCGCCCGGCGCGAACACCGTCGCCTGGCTCGTCTGGCACCTGACCCGCGGGCTCGACGAGCAGGTCGCCGACGCCTTCGGCCACGACCCGGTGTGGGAGGCCGGTGGCTGGCGCGAGCGACTGGCGCTCCCCTTCCCGCCGGACGCCCACGGTTACGGCATGAGCTTCGCCGAGGTGCTGCAGGTGCAGGCCTCGCCCGAGCAGCTCGGCGGCTACCTCGACGCCACGTGGGATGCCGCCACCGAGGCCCTGCGCACGGTGACCGACAGCGACCTCGACCGGGTCGTCGACGACAGCTGGGATCCCCCCGTGACCCTCGCCGTGCGGCTCGTCAGCGTCGTCAACGACTGCACCCAGCACGTCGGCCAGGCGTCCTACGCGAGCGGCATCCTCAGCCGCCGGTGAGCAGCTCGCCGATCGCGTCGGCCACGGCGTCGGGCGCCTCGTAGGTGAGCATGTGGCCCAGCCCGGGGAGCACGGTGAGCCGCGCGCCGCGGATGCCGTTGGTCAGGGCCCACGCGTCCGTCACCGGGGTGAGCCGGTCGGCCGTGCCGACGAGCACCCGGGTCGGGACGGTCCCGAGGTGGGCCAGCGCCTCGGTCTCGTCGTGCTCCTGCAGGGCGAGGAAGTAGCGCCCCAGCGTCGGCAGCGAGGTGTGCCGGATCAGCGTCACCCCCGGCACGACCGTCTCGCGCGCCGTCCCGCGCCCGTAGAGCAGCCGCGTCTGGGTGCGGGTCGACAGCAACCGGCCGGGCGCGACCCGCGGAGCCCGGGCCGAGGCCCGCATCAGGGCGCGCTCGAGCGGCAGCCGCACCCGGTCCTCGCCCACCTTCGCCGACGTCGCCACGAGCACGACCCCGCGCACCCGGTCGGCGAGCTCGTCGGCGTGGTCGGCGGCCCAGGCCATGATCGTCATGCCGCCCATCGAGTGCCCGGCGAGCACGAGCGGCCCGCTCGGCGCGACGGCGGTGAGCACCCGGTGCAGCACCTCGCCGAGCTCGTGCACCGTCGGCGCGCGCGACTCGGCCGCCGACAGCCCGTGCCCGGGCTGGTCGAACGCCACGACGCGCGCCCCGTACCGCGACCGGAGCAGCTCGACGACCGGCAGCCAGCTCGCGTGGCTGAGCGTCCAGCCGTGGGCCAGCACCACCGTGACGCCCTCGGCCGGGGTGCCGGCGGCTGCTGCCGTGGCGGGCCACTCCACCACGTGCACGTCGGTGCCCGCGCCGATCCGCACGCGGTGGCGGACCGCGCCGTCCGGGAGCCGTGTGGCGCGAGCGGTGGCGCGGTGCGCGGAGGTGCGTGACGGCATCCGGTCAGTCCGTCAGCTGCACGACGACCGGCGCGTGGTCGCTGGCGCCGGCGCCCTTGCGCTCCTCGCGGTCGATCGCCGCACCCGCGACGCGCGCCGCGAACGACGGTGAGCCGAGCACGAAGTCGATGCGCATGCCGCGGCGCTTGGGGAAGGCGAGCCGCTGGTAGTCCCAGTAGGTGTAGACGCCGGGGCCGGGGGTGTGCGGGCGCACGACGTCGACGAAGCCGGCCTCGAGGAAGGCGTTGAAGGCGGCGCGCTCGCCGGGGGAGACGTGGCTCTTGTCGAGGTAGTACTCCATCGACCAGACGTCGTCGTCCTGGGGCGCGATGTTCCAGTCGCCGCACAGGGCCACCGGGGTGCCGTCGGCGGCCCAGGCACTGGCCTGCTCGCGCAGCCGCGCCAACCAGTCGAGCTTGTAGACCATGTGCGGGTCGTCGAGCGCGCGGCCGTTCGGCACGTAGACCGACCAGAGCCGGATGCCGTTGCACGTCGCCCCGATCGACCGGGCCTCGGCCGCCGGCGGGTCGCCCCAACCGGGGTCGCCGTCGAAGCCGACCTGCACGTCGTCGAGGCCGACCCGCGACAGGATCGCGACGCCGTTCCACTGGTTGGTGCCGTGGTGGGCCACCTCGTAGCCGAGCGCCTTCAACCGGTCGGCGGGGAACTGGTCCTCCTTGGCCTTGGTCTCCTGCATGAGGAGGACGTCGACGTCGGTACGGGCCAGCCACGCCTCCACGCGGTCGATGCGGGAGCGGATCGAGTTGACGTTCCAGGTGGCGATGCGCACGTCGCCACCCTACCCACGGGTACGGCCCTCGCCGGGTCGCAGGTTGGCGGCATACAGTGCCCCCACCATGAGCACCGCACTCGTCACCGGCGCCTCCGCCGGCATCGGCCGCGCCTTCGCCGAACGCCTCGCGCGGGAGGGCACCGACCTCGTGCTCGTGGCCCGCGACCGGGCCCGCCTCGACGAGCTCGCCACCGGGCTGCGGATGCGGCACGGCGTGGCCGTCGAGGTGCTGGTCGCCGACCTGTCCGACCGCGCAGCGACCGGCCGGGTGTGCGCCCGCATCGAGGACGACGTGCGGCCGATCGACCTGCTGGTCAACAACGCCGGCTTCGGGCTCAAGGGGTCGTTCCTCGACAACGACCTGGCCGTCGAGGAGGCCGGGCTCGACGTCATGGTGCGCGCGGTCATGCTCACCAGCCACGCCGCCGGCCGCACCATGCGCGCGCGGGGCCACGGCGCCATCCTCAACGTCTCGTCGATCGCCGGCTTCATCGCCAACGGCACGTACTCGGCCGAGAAGGCCTTCGTCACCGTCTTCACCGAGGGCCTGGCCGGCGAGCTGGCCGGCACCGGGGTCACCGCCACCGCGCTCTGCCCCGGCTTCACCCACACCGAGTTCCACGCGCGCGCCGGCATCGCGATGTCCGCGCTGCCCGAGTCGCTGTGGCTCGACGCCGACGACGTCGTGCAGCAGGCGCTCACCGACGTCGCCCGCGGCAAGGTCGTCTCCGTGCC
>DASSQL010000353.1:0-4836 GCA_035702525.1 Ornithinibacter sp.
GCGGCGGCAGCGGCGGCATCCAGACCGAGCGTCTTCGGGTCGCCGAAGGCGTTGCCGAGCAGTGCGCCAGCCAGGGTGGACAGGTTCCACAGCACGAACACCGCAAGACCGGTCTGCCAGAACCCGAGTCGTTGCGCCCGCAGCTCAGGCTGTGCGATGCCGACCGCGGTCGACTCGTCGATGGTGAGCTGGGCGGCCACGATCCGGCGCACCCCGCTGACACCGAGGAAGCGCGAGGTCTGCAGCCCGTAGAGCCCGTTGCGGATGCCGAGCATCGACGCCGTCGCGATCGCTGCGGGTGCGGCGCCCAGGCCGCCGGTGCCGATGATGCTGACGAACGCGAACTGGGAGCCGCCGGTGAACATCAGCAGCGAGAGCAGCTGCGCCTGCCAGAGGTCGAGCCCCGCGGCGACGGCGAGGGCGCCGAAGCTGATGCCGTACGTGCCGCTGGCGATGCCGACGCTCCAGGCCTGCCGGACGACCTCACGGCGACGGGCGTCGGGCAGGCTCGACCCGCTCGCGGCCGGGCCGGCGGCCTCGCTCGCTGCCTCGCTCACTCGGCCGGGTCCTCCCCGAGCTCGGCGGTGAGGCGCACCTCGCGCAGGGTGTCGCCGGCGGGGGAGACGACCCGGTCGCGGAAGGCTCCGTCGGGGGCGAAGCCGGACGCGGCGAGGAAGGCACGGGTGCGCTCGTCGTCGGTGAGCAGCCACAGGGTGACCGACTCGGCACCGGCCTCGGCGAGCAGGTCGACGCTGGCGTTCAGCAGGCGCGAGCCGTGGCCCTGCCGGCGTGCGTCGGGGTGCACGGCCAGCACGGTCACCTCACCGGCGGCGGACCCGGCATCCGGGTCCTGCGACGGGCCGATGGCGGCGAGGCCCACCACCTGGTCGCCGGCGCACGCGACGAGCAGCCGGTGCACCCCCTCGGGCGGGGCGGCGAGGCTGTCGCGCCAGCTGCGGGCGAAGGCGTCGGGCTCGAAGAGGGACACGATGTCGTCGGGGACGCGACCGGTGTAGGCCTCGCGGAACACGGTGGCCTGCACCATCCCGATGGCGGGCACGTCGTTGGGGCGGGCGCGGCGCACGCTCGCGTCGGCGAGCGGCCCCGGCTCGGTGCCGGGGGGGTGCTCGTGGTCGTGGGGGTGCTCGTGCGGGTGCTCGTGCCCGTGGTCGTCGCCGGCCACGTCAGTGCCCCCGGAAGGCCGGCGTGCGGCGTTCGGCGAAGGCCCGACGGCCCTCCGCGAGGTCGTCACTGGCCCAGGCTCGCGCGAACACGGCCTCGTAGCGGGCGACCTCGGCGTGGTTGTCGTGGTGGGCGTCGAAGCCGATCTTCGAGCCGACCTGGCTGAGCGGGGCGAGCGCCGCGGCCCGCGTGGCGAGGGCCTGGGCGTCGGCCAGGTCGCCGCGCTGCTGGGCGAACCCGAGCCGCCAGGCGTCGTCCGCGTCGAGCACGGTCGCGGTGAGCACCATCAGGCGGGCGGCGCCCTCGCCCCAGGTGCGGGCGATCCGGTCGAGGGTCCAGTGGTCGACCATCAGGCCGAGCTTGGCGACCGGCACCGCGAACGTCGCGGCCGGTCCGACGACGCGCACGTCGCACGCGATGGCGAGCTGCATGCCGAGGCCCATGCACGAGCCGTCGATCGCGGCGACCGTCGTCACCGGGGCGGCGGCCAGGTGTTCGAGCACCTCGGCGAGCCGGGAGGTGAACGAGACGTCCTCGAGCTCGGTGAGGTCGGCACCGGAGCAGAAGTGCCCCTGGGCGCCGGTGAGCACGAGGGCCCGGGCGCCGTCGGCCAGCGCGGTGACCACGGCGGCGTGGAGGTCCTCGAGCGCCTCGAGGTTCAGGGCGTTGCGGCGGTGGGTGCGGTCGATGGTGACGGTGGCGACCCGGTCGGTGGTCTCGAGGTGGATGGGCACCCCTCGACAGTACCGAGCACGACCGTGGATGCCGGGCGCGGTCCGCAGCGCTCCCGGCATCCGGGCTTCGACAGTGGGCATCCGCTTGTCACGAACGCCCGAGGCGACAAGGCTGGGCGGCAGACTCACCCCGAGACCACCACCACACGAGGAGAACGACTGATGGCGACCACTCGCACCGCATCCGCCCACTGGGAGGGCTCCCTCATGGAGGGCGCCGGCCAGGTGTCGCTCGAGTCGAGCGGGATCGGCACGTACGACGTGTCCTGGCCCTCGCGCGCGGAGGCGGCGAACGGCAAGACCAGCCCCGAGGAGCTCATCGCGGCCGCCCACTCCACCTGCTACTCGATGGCGCTCTCGCACGGGCTCGCCCAGGCCGGCACCCCTCCGACCACGATCGACACCACCGCGGACGTCACCTTCCAGCCCGGCACCGGAATCACCGGCATCGTGCTCAAGGTCGTCGGTGCGGTGCCCGGCATCAGCGCCGAGCAGTTCGAGGAGGCCGCCCAGGCCGCCAAGGTCGGCTGCCCGGTCAGCCAGGCGCTTTCAGCCGTGCCGATCACCCTCGAGGTGACCTTCCAGGACGCCTCGTGACGACGAAGACCGACTTCACCGAGGACGAGTGGAACCGGGTACGGCGGGCACCGCTGGTGGCCGGGCTGGCGATCTCGCTGGCCGACCCGGGTGGCCCGATCGAGACCGCCAAGGAGTCGATGGCGACGCTGAAGAACGCCACCAACCCGCCGTCGCGTGAGCAGCTGCTCTCCGACGTCGCGCTCGACATCCAGGAGATGGCCCAGAAGCGCGAGAACCCGCTCAAGGGGTTCAAGCCGTCGGGTGCGAACGCGGGTGAGGGCGTGCTCGAGGAGCTTCGCGGTGTCGTGGCCATCGTCGGCGCGAAGGCTTCGGCCGAGGAGGCCGCGGCGTTCGGTGGTTGGCTCGTGATCGCGGCCCAGGCCGCTGCGGATGCCGCCAAGGACGGTGGTTTCATGGGCTTCCACGCCGTGCGGGTCAGCGACCGTGAGCAGGCCATGATCGACCAGGTGAAGGCCGCCGTCACGGCCTGAGCTTCCCCGACATCGCGGTGACGTCGGGGAAGCGCTCGTGTGGCGGGGAAGCTTCCCCGCCACACCGGAACAACCCCGACGTCACGGTGATGTCGGGGTTGTTCACCACGGCAGGAGCGTGCCGGGCGCGCCGAAGGCCCACGCCACCCCTACGGTGAGCCCATGCCGCTCCCGCTCACCGTCATCCCGATCCCCGGCCCCGGCGCCGAGGACGTCCTCGTGGCCCCCGACGGCCGGGTCTGGACCGGCACCGCCGACGGCGCGATCCACGTGCACGACCCGGCCACCCGCGAGACCACGACCGTCACCGCCACCGGCGGCCGCCCCCTCGGCCTCGAGAACCTCCCCGACGGCCGCATCCTCGTGTGCGACGCCCACCGGGGCCTGCTCGCGCTCGACCCCGCCACCGGTGACCTCGAGACCCTCCTCACCGAGGTCGACGGCGTGCGACTCCTGTTCTGCAACAACGCTGCCGTCACCGCCGACGGCACCATCTGGTTCAGCGACTCCAGCCGGGTCTGGCCGGTCGAGGAGTGGAAGAACGACCTCATCGAGCACACCCGCACCGGCCGGCTCTTCCGCCGCACCCCCGACGGGAGCGTCACCACGGTGCTCGACCAGCTCTGCTTCGCCAACGGTGTCGCGCTCACCGGGCAGGCGGATGCCGTGCTGGTCGCCGAGACCGGCACCCGCACCATCCGCCGGGTGCACCTCTCCGCGGACGGCACCCCCGGTGCGACCACGATCTGGGTCGACGACCTGCCCGGCCACCCGGACAACATCGCGCTCGGCAGCGACGGCCTGGTCTGGGTGACCGTGGCGTCGCCGACCGACAAGGCCCTGAGCCTGCTGCAGAAGAGCCCCCGCGCGGTGCGCGGCATGGTGCGGCGGCTCCCCGAGGCCCTGAAGCCCAAGCCCAAGGAGACCGCCCGGGTGATGGCCTTCGACTCCACCGGGCGCACCGTCCACGACCTCGACTTCGACGCCACCGGCTGGCACCTCGCGACCGGCGTGCGTGAGCACGACGGGAAGGTCTGGCTCGGCAGCCTGATGCAGCCCGCGATCGCCGTCGGCGAGGTGCCGCAGGGCTGAGGCCGAGCTCTAGCCCCGCACCCGCTCGTAGACCACCCGCGACCAGCCCTCGTGCGGCTCGCGGACGTCCTCGCGCCACTCGTCGCGAGGCCACACGGGGAACCAGGTGTCGCCCTCCGGCTCGGCGTCGACCTCGGTGATGAGCAGCCGGCGGGCGTAGGGCAGGGCCTCGGCGTAGATCTGGGCACCCCCGGCCACGAACACCTCGTCGGCCGGCCCGGCCAGCGACACGGCATCCGGGAACGAGTGCGCGGCCTCGACGTCGGCGTGGTGCCACGACGGGTCGCGGGTGACCACGATGGTGCGCCGCCCCGGCAGCGCTCGCCCGATCGACTCGAAGGTCGTGCGCCCCATGATCAGCGCGTGCCCCATGGTGGTGGCCTTGAAGTGGGCGAGCTCGTCGGGCAGGTGCCACGGCATGCCGCCGTCGCGGCCGATGACCCCGTTGCGGGCGACGGCGGCGATGAGGGTGATGCGGGTCAACGGAACCTCCTCAGACCGCGATCGGCGCCTTGATCGACGGGTGCGACTCGTACCCGACCAGCTCGAAGTCCTCGAGGTCGTAGTCGTCGATGCCGGGCCGCGGCGTGATCCGCATCGTCGGCAACGGGTAGGGGGAGCGGGTCAGCTGCAGCGTGGCCTGCTCGAGGTGGTTGGAGTACAGGTGGGCGTCGCCCAGGGTGTGCACGAAGTCGCCGGCCCGGAGGTCGGTGAGCTGCGCGACCATCATCGTGAGCAGGGCGTACGACGCGATGTTG
>DASSQL010000354.1:0-2815 GCA_035702525.1 Ornithinibacter sp.
GCGTGCAGGTCGACGACGAGGTGCACCTCGCGGCCGGTGAGGTCGACCAGCGAGCGGTCCTCCCCCACGCCGCCGGCCCGGCAGACCGTGACCCCGTTCATCGAGACGTCGAGGGATGCCGGGTCGAAGGCGGCCGCCGTCGTGCCGACCGCGGCGAGCACCCGCCCCCAGTTCGGGTCGTTGCCGAAGACGGCGCACTTGAACAGGTTGTTGCGGGCCACCGCCCGGGCCACCTCGAGGGCGTCGTCGACGGAGGCCGCCGAGCGCACCTCGACCGCGATGTCGTGGTGGGCGCCCTCGGCGTCGGCGACGAGCTGGCGGGCGAGCGACGCGCAGACCTCGGTCACGGCATCCGCGAGGTGGTCCCGGCCGACCTCGACCCCCGAGGCGCCCGAGGCGAGCAGCACGACGGTGTCGTTGGTCGACATGCAGCCGTCGGAGTCGACCCGGTCGAAGGTGGTCGCGGTCGCGCTGCGCAGCACGTCGTCGAGGTCGCGTCCGTCGACCACGGCGTCGGTGGTGACCACGACGAGCATCGTGGCCAGGGCAGGCGCGAGCATGCCGGCGCCCTTCGCCATGCCGCCGACCGACCAGCCGTCGCGCTGCGCCACCGCGGTCTTGGCCACGGTGTCGGTGGTCATGATCGCCTCGGCGGCGGCGGGGCCGCCGTCGGTCGCCAGCCCGGCCACCGCGGAGTCGACGCCGGCCAGCAGGAGGTCCATCGGCAGCCGCTCGCCGATCAGGCCGGTCGAGCAGACGACGACGTCACCGGGGGCGACGTCGAGGACGGCGCCGACGTGCTCGGCCGTGCGGTGGGTGTCCTGGAACCCGGGGGCGCCGGTGCAGGCGTTGGCGCCACCGCTGTTGAGCACCACGGCATCCACCCGGCCGTCGGCGACGGCGGTGCGCGACCAGGTGACCGGCGCGGCCTCGACCCGGTTGCCGGTGAAGACGGCGGCCGCGTGGTGGTCGGGGCCGTCGTTGACGACGAGGGCCACGTCGGGGCGGCCGGAGGTCTTCAGGCCGGCGGTGACGCCCGCGGCCCGGAAGCCGCGCGGGGTGGTGACGGTCATCAGGAGGTGCCTCCGGTCAGCGAGGTGGGCGTGATGACGAGGCCGGCCCGGCGCCAGGCCGCGGCGGCGGCGCCCGCGTCGGCGACGGGCACGAGCACCCAGTCGGTGTCGTAGGTCGAGAACCCGAGCACCGAGATCTCTGCGGCGGCGAGCGGGTCGAGCACCTCGGTGAACACACCCACGGCGCCGAACGACAGGGGGCCGGCCACTTCGACGAGGGTGAACGGGCCCTCGGCGCGCGCGCCGGCGGGCACGTTGGCGGTGAGGCAGACGACCGAGGTCTCGTCGGGGGTGCGGGTCAGCGACGCGAACGGGCCCGGGGTCCAGTCGAACTCCGGCAGCTGGCCCCCGGGCAGCCGGACGACCGAGAGCCGCTCGGGGTGCTCCATGAGGTGCAGCGGCATCCGGCTCACGGCGCGACCCCCGCGATCGGCAGGCCGGTGGTCTCGGGCAGGCCCAGCGCGAGGTTGAGGCACTGCACGGCCGCGCCGGCGGTGCCCTTGGTGAGGTTGTCGACGGCGGCGACCACCACGACCCGCCCGACCCGCTCGTCGAGCACCACCTGCAGGTGCACGGCGTTGCTGCCGAGCACGCTGCCGGTGCTCGGCCAGCGGCCCTGCGGCAGCAGGTGCACGAACGGCTCGTCGGCGTAGGCACTGGCCCAGGCCGCGCGAACCTGCTCAGGGGTGGTGCCTGGGACCACCCGGGCGGTGCACGTCGCGAGGATGCCGCGCGGCATCGGGGCCAGCGTGGGCGTGAACGAGACGGTGACGTCGCCGGCGCCCGCCGCGGTGAGGTTCTGCTCGATCTCGGGGGTGTGCCGGTGCACGCCGCCGACGCCGTAGGGCGACATCGCGCCCATCACCTCGGCGCCGAGCAGGTGGGGCTTGAGCGACCTGCCGGCTCCCGACGTGCCAGATGCCGCGACGACCGTGATGTCGTCGGGCTCGAGCACGCCCGCGACCAGGCCCGGGGCCAGGGCGAGCGAGACGGCGGTCGGGTAGCAGCCCGGCACGGCGATGCGGGTGGCGCCGGTGAGGGCGTCGCGCTGGGGCCCGCCGGCAGTGGGCAGCTCGGGCATCCCGTAGGGCCACGACCCGGCGTACGGGGTGTCGTAGAAGGAGGTCCACGCGCTCGCGTCGGCGAGCCGGAAGTCGGCCCCGCAGTCGATCACGACCACATCGGCGTCCAGCCGGGCGGCCAGGGCCGCGGAGTGGCCGTGCGGCAGCGCGAGGACGACGGCGTCGTGGCCGGCGAGCACCTCCGGCGTGGTGTCCTCGAGGAGGCGGTCGGCGAGCGGGGTCAGGTGCGGGTGGATGCCGCCGAGCGGCTGCCCCGCGTTGGACGAGGCGGTCAGGGCCCCCACCTCGAGGTCCGGGTGCTGCAGGAGCAGGCGCACCACCTCACCGCCGGCGTACCCGCTCGCCCCGGCCACTGCGACGCGTCTCATGTGCATGACTATACAGAACCGCGTGACTCTATGCACACGCGTCCCGCCACCCCCGTCACACCCTTCTCGCCCGGTGCTAGAACCTTCACCTTCGCACCCCAACCGAAGGGGTGCGAAGGTGAAGGTTCCGGGATCGGGCGAGAAAGTTGGGACTCGGGTCAGGTGAGGGGGTCGGACTCGCCCAGCTCCAGGACGAGGGTGCGCTCGTCCGGTGCGAGGCCGGCCTGCGCCCGGGCGCGCAGCGACGCCACCGTGTCGATGCCGGCGCGCACGAAGCGCCCCGACCACGCGT
>DASSQL010000355.1:0-20824 GCA_035702525.1 Ornithinibacter sp.
AGGCCGACCTGCCGATCGTGCCGATCTACACCAACATCTTCGCCCCGCCGCTGCCCCAACCGAAGCGCTTCGTCGAGCTGGGCCGCGCGATCCGCACGCTCGTCGAGTCGTGGCCGAGCGACCAGCGGGTGGCCATCATCGGCACCGGGCACCTCTCCCTCGAGCTCGGCGGCCCACGCCAGTTCGGCCCGCACGGCCCCGACCCGGAGTTCGACCAGCGGGCCGTGCAGTGGATCGCGAACGGCGACCTCGACGGCTGCCTGCGCGAGGTGAGCCTGGACAGCCTGCACCTGCCCGGCAACGCCACCCACGGCTTCATGGACTTCATGCTGATGATGGGGGTGGCCGGCGAGAACGCGAAGGCCGACCACGTCGACAGCCTCGACCTGTTCCACACCATGGAGGCCTACTTCACCTGGTACCCGAACGGAGCGCCGGCATGAGCAAGTACCTGCTGAACAAGTTCCTGTTCACCGTCGACCGCGACCCCGACCTCGTCGAGCGCTACCGCGAGGACCCCGCCGGGTTCGTCACCTGGTGGGAGGAGACCCAGGCCAACCGCATCCTCAACGTCACCGACGGCGAGGCGAGCACCTGGCTGGCCTTCACCGACGAGGAGCGCGCGGCCCTGGTCGCGCACGACCACATCGCCCTGTTCGAGTTCGGGGCGCACCCCTTCCTCACCCTGACCCTGTTCATCGCCATGTTCGAGCGCGACCACCCCGAGCCGCTGTCGTACCAGAAGGGCTACGGCGCCGCGCTGGCCCACCTGTCGCTGCCCTACCCCGACATCGCCACCTGAGCCGTGCGCGCCGCGACGATCACCACCCACGGCCGACCGCCCGAGGTGCTCGACCGGGTCGACCCGGTGCCCGGGCCGGGCGGGCTGCTCGTCGCCGTCACCGCCGTGCCGATCACACCGCTCGACCTGCTCTGCGCGTCGGGCACCTCGTACTTCGGGCCACCGGCGCTGCCCTACGTGCCGGGGGTGCAGGCGGTCGGGGTGGTGCGCGCCGGGCCCCCCGAGCTGGTCGGCCGGCGGGTGTGGTTCCCGACGACGGCCGGGATGGCGCCCGGTGACGGCGGGCTGGCCGAGCTCGCGGTGGCCACCGCCGCCGAGGCCGTCATGGTCGACGCCGACCTCCCCGACACCACCGTGGCCGCGCTGGGGCTCTCCGCCGTCGCCGCCTGGGAGGTTCTCGAGGGGCGGGCCGCCCTGGGCGCCGGCGAGACGGTGCTCGTGCTCGGCGCCGGCGGGGTCGTCGGCCAGGTCGCGGTGCAGGCGGCCCGCCTGCTCGGCGCCGGCCGCGTCGTCGCGGCGGCCCGCTCGACGGACGCGCTGCACCGGGCCTCCGAACGCGGGGCGGATGCCGCGGTCGACCTGCGCGCCGACGACGACCCCGTCTCCCTGGCCGAGCGGCTGCGCGAGGCGTGCCACGGCGGGGCCGACGTCGTGGTCGACCCGCTCGCCGGCATCCCGGGCACGGCTGCGGTGCTGGTGCTCGCGCAGGGTGGCCGCCTGGTGAACCTCGGCGGCACCGCCGGGCCGGCCCTGTCGGTCGACTCGGCGGCCCTGCGCAGCCGGTCGGCCGCCGTGCTGGGCTACACCAACACCGCGCTCACCGACGCGCGCCGCCGGGCGGTGTTCGGCACGGTGCTCGACCACGCCGCCCACGGTCGCCTCGAGGTCGACCACGACGTCGTCGGCCTCGACGAGGCGCCCGCGGCCTGGGACGCGGCCGGCCGTGGCACGGCATCCCGGCGGGTCGTGGTCAGCCCCCTCACCCACCGGTGACGACGCAACGGCGGGGCGGACCTGTGGGCCCGCCCCGCCGTCACCCGTCGTGCCTCAGCGACGCAGGATCAGCGTGCCGGTGACCGTCTGGCCGGTCTTCGGCACCGTGACCGTCACCGTGTAGGTGCCGGTGGGGTTCGGCAGGTGCGACGTCTTGAGGTCGTACTGCCACTTGCCGTCGGTGAACGTCATCGTGCCGGTGAGCACCGTCGAGCCGCCTAGGCTGATCGTCACGGTCGGCGCCAGGTCGGTGGGCACCGAGCCGTCGCAGTCGGTGAACCCGACCTTGAGCGGAACGGTCGACCCGGCCTTGACGGTGCTGCCGTCCTTGAACGGCGGCAGCAGACCCGTCGCGGTCAGCTCGACGACGACGTCCGCGGTGGTCGTGGTGACGTGGCCGTGGCTGTCGGTCACGGTCACGGTCGCCGTGTAGCGGCCGGCCTCGGCATACGTGTGGGTGCGCGTGAACGAGGCGGATGCCGGGTCCACGGTCTCGCTCGACCCGTCACCCCACGCGATGGTCGCCGTGTGGGTGTCGGCGGGGTCGCGGTCGGTGATGCCGACCGTGAGGCTCGCGTTGCCGGTGCCGCACGACACCGAGGCGTCGTCGAACGCGGCCGTGACGGTGGCCGGGGAGTTCGGCGACAGGCCGACGACGACCGGGTCGTGGTCGGACACGCGGTACTGGTCGGGCGCGTAGAGCGTCGACTGCAGGTTGGGCGTCTTGAAGTCGGTGTTGTAGTCGAGCACCGAGGGCTCGTCGGCGTTGATGTGGTACTCCGACACCCCGGTCACCTGCGAGCGGATCGACTGCGACCCGAGGGCGTGGTCCAGGTAGCCCCACTGGCCGTCGAAGACGTAGCTGTAGGCCTCGGCGCCCAGCCGGTCCTCGATGAGGTTGGTGAAGCCGGCCGACTCGAGGGCCCTGATCGGGTCCTCCTTGGCGTACGAGTTGTAGTCACCGACGAGGAGCACGTCCTGGTCACCGGTGCCGGTCGGGTCGGAGGCGAGCCAGGTGGCGAGTGCCTTGGCGGCCACGGTGCGGGCGGCGCTGCAGTTGCCCTGTCCGTCACCGGCATCCGGCACGCTGCACGCCGACCCCTTGGACTTCAGGTGGTTGATGTCGGCGATGAAGACACCACCGGTCGCGTTGACCCGGTAGGCCTGCGCCAGCGAGGGGCGGCTGCGGGGAGCCGGGTCGCCACCGTTGACGAACTCGGTGGAGTTGAGCACGGCGGTGTCGCCGACCCGGGTCACCTTGGCGGGCTTGTAGATCTGCCCGACCTTGATGGCGTCGGTGCCGAGCGCGTCGACCTGGCCGGTCTCGGCATCCGCGTCGACGTAGGCGTAGGTGCCCGGGGCGGTCGCCGCGTTGAGCTTGCCGACGAGGTCGGCGAGCGCCGAGTCGGGGCCGTAGCCGTCGTTCTCGATCTCGTTGACGCCGATGACGTCGGGGTCCATCGCGAGGATGGCCTTGACCGTCTTGGGCCACTGCCGGGCGAACTCGGCGGCCGTGTCGGCCCCGCGGCAGTCGGTGAACGCGCCCTGGGTGCCGAGGCGGCAGGTGTCCTGGTTGTCGGGCAGGCCGTCGAAGGTGTTGAAGTAGTTGAGCAGGTTCATGCCGACCACCCGGACGTCACCGCCGACGTCAGCGGGATGGGTCGGTCGCGGGTTGGCCGCGGTGAACTCGACCGTGCCGCCGAGGGCGTTGACCGGGCGCAGGCGGTAGGCGTTCGGGCTGGCGCTGGCGCCGCCCCAGGTGAACGTCATGACGCCCACCGGGTCGGTCGTCGTGTCGCCCCCGCGCAGGGTGTTGCTCGCGCTGAGCGGCTGGCCGCCCCGGCCGAACAGGATCGGGTCGGGGTTCTGCGCCTGGGAGGCGTCGTCGACGAGCAGCTGGTCGAGGTCGTTCTGGGCCTGCAGGGCGTTCGCCGCCGCACCGGGCTCGACGACGTTGGTCGGCTGGCGCAGGCGCCCACCGGAGGAGAGCAGCACCTCGCCGAACCGGCCGAGCTGGAAGTGCTCGGTGACGGTGAGCACCTGGTGCATCCGCACGAGCATGCCCTCGTACCGCTCGAAGGCGGTGGCGCTGGCCATCGGCAGGGTGACGTCGGTCGGGGTCACCGTGCCGGTGCCGCACTCGGCGACGTTGGTGGCGGTCACCGAGATCTGGGTCTGGCCCTGGTTCTCGCCGACGGTGCCGGTGACGGTGACCAGGTCGCCGAGCTCGACGAGGTCCTGGTTGCCGCCGTTGAACACGAAGATCGCGTCCGAGGTGGCGGGGTCACCGTCGCCGTCGGGGTCCTGCAGGTAGAAGCCGCGCAGCGCGGGGGACGGGCCCTCGTAGTCGCCGACGACCACGCCACGGGTGGTGACGCGCTGGCCGACGAGGGGACTGGTCTCCCCGGAACCCTGCAGCCGCGGGACCGGCGTGAAGCCACCGGTGCACGAGTCGGCGACGGTGAAGGTCGCCGTCGCGTCGTCGTTCATGGTGTCCGGCGGGTCGTTGGTGTCGACGTCGCTGACCCTCGAGGCCGCCACCGTGAGGGTGCAGGTGCCGGCGAGGTCCTCGGCCGGGTCGACGGTCCAGGTGGTCGGGCCACCGGTGACCGTGAAGGCCGTCGCCCCGCTGCCCGTGCAGTCCATCGAGATCGCGGCGTCACCGAGGGTGACCGGCTCGCTGAAGGTGATGGTCGGGCTCACCGTGGCCGGGGCGGTGCCACCGGTCGCGGGCGTCACCGACACCACGGACGGGGCGTCGTCGGCCGGCGGCTCGGTGCCGCAGGTCGTGGTGTGCGAGCCGAGTCCGTCGAAGGTGTCCTGAGCGAAGCCGTCCCACTGCTCCGCCGGGTCGAACACATCGCTGCCGTCGGGGTCGCCCGCGCAGACGTCGGCGTGCCGGCGCAGCGTGTGGTCGAGCGTGGTCGTCGAGCCGGTTCCCCACACCGTGCCGGGGTCGAAGCCGATCTGCCCGATGACGTCGAGCACCGTCGTGCCCTTGCGCAGGGCGGCCGCGTCGTCACCGTTGAAGTTCACCGAACCACTGGTCTGGTCGGCCAGGCCGAGCAGCGTGGCGCCGGCCGAGGGGTTGGCGACGACCCGCACGTCGCCCGGGGCGATCGACCCGGTGAGGTTGATCGTCGAGCTGGCCGTCGGCGAGCCGTTGGCGAAGCCCTGGATCGTGTAGCCACCCGCCGCCAGGTCGACCGTGCCACCCGTGCCGTTGTAGATCTCGAGGGCCTTGTTGTTGCCGCTCCCCTCGACGTACTCCGAGAAGAAGAGGTCGGTGGGGGCGGCCGCGGACGCCGCCACCGGGGTCATCACGACGGGGACGGCCACGGCGAGGGCGCCCACGGCGACCCTCCCCACGAACCGGCGGAACGACGAAACCATGAGTCCTCCAAAGTCCAGCGGGGGCCCAGTCGCCTGTCGCGACGCCTCGCCCGCACACGATGCGGCGCGAACCTAACACCGTTGGAGGGGCCCCGCGACTTGTAGGAACAGGCCGCTCGGCGAACGGCCGGTGAACGTCCGGGAACCGCGCCCGAGGGCGCAAGTGGCTCCGCGGCAACCACTTCCGCACCCGAGGCGGGAAGGTCTCGGCGGCAGCGGGCGTTGGCCACCCTCGTCCCGTGCAGCATCCGGGCCGTCCGAACCAAGCACAGGAGTCGAACGCATGCAGCAGCGAGCACTTGCAGATCTCTCGGTCAGCGCGATCGGTCTCGGCGGGATGCCGATGTCGATCGAGGGCCGGCCCGACACCGAGCGGTCGGTGGCCACCATCCACGCCGCGCTCGACGCCGGGGTCACCCTGGTCGACACCGCCGACGCGTACCACCAGCACGCCGACGAGGTCGGCCACAACGAGCAGCTCATCGCCGACGCCCTGCGCTCGTGGGGTGGCGACGCCACCTCGGTGCTCGTGGCGACCAAGGGCGGCCACCTCCGCCCCGGTGACGGGTCGTGGACCCGCAACGGCGACCCGGCGTACCTGAAGCAGGCGGCCCGTGAATCGGCCAGGCGGCTCGGGGTCGACGCGATCGGGCTCTACCAGTTCCACCGGCCCGACCCCAAGGTGCCCTACGCCGAGTCGGTGGGGGCGCTCGTCGAGCTGCTCGACGAGGGCGTCATCGTGCGCGCCGGCATCTCGAACGCCACCGTGGCCCAGATCGACGAGGCCCACGAGGTGCTCGGCGGCCGGCTGGCGTCGGTGCAGAACCAGTTCTCGCCGGCCTTCCGCTCGAGCTTGGGCGAGCTCGAGCACTGTGCCGGTCTCGGCATCGCGTTCCTGCCGTGGAGCCCGCTCGGCGGCATCTCGAACGCCGGCGAGCTGGGCGCGAACCACGGCGCGTTCGCCGAGGTGGCGCAGGCGCACGGCGTGAGCCCGCAGCAGGTGGCCCTGGCCTGGGAGCTGTCGCTCGCCGACGTCGTCATCCCGATCCCGGGGGCGTCGCGCCCGGCGTCGATCCAGGACTCGGTGCTCGCGGCCGACCTGCGCCTCACCGACTCCGAGCTCGCCCGCCTGACCGCGAACTGACCGGATGCCGGTCGCGTGCCACAGTGGGTGCGTGACCGGCTTCCACGGCATCCCGACCGACGCCCTCGACTTCTACGAGCGGCTGGGTGCCGAGAACACCCGCACCTGGTGGCTGGCCAACAAGGAGCGGTACGCGGTGTCGGTGCGCGAGCCGCTGGAAGGCCTGCTCGACGCGCTCGAGGACGAGTTCGGGCCGGCACACCTCTACCGGGCCAACCGCGACGTGCGGTTCAGCAAGGACAAGTCGCCGTACAAGGACCACCAGGGCGCCCTCGCCACGACCGTTCCGGGGATGGGCTTCTACGTGCAGGTGAACGCCGACGGGCTGATGACCGGCGGCGGCTTCTACCCCACAGGGCCCGACCAGCTGCCCCGGCTGCGGGCCGCGATCGACTCCCCGCGCTCCGGCCAGGACCTGCAGCGGGTGGTCGACGACCTGACCGCGGCGGGGTTCGAGCTCGCCGGTGACGCGGTCGCGACCCGCCCGCGCGGCGTGCCGGCCGACCACCCACGCCTGGAGCTGATGCGGTTCAAGAACCTCATCGCGAAGCGCGAGCACGGTGCGCCGCCGTGGCTGTCGACCCCCGAGGTCGTCGACCACGTGCGCGCCGACTGGGCCGCGGTGCGCCCCCTCGTCGCCTGGCTCACCGAGCACGTCGGCGCGACCACCGCGCCGCGTACCCGCTGACTCCTCAGGCCAGCGGCAGCACCAGGCGGGTGCGCCAGGTCGCGGGGTCGCCGGTCGGCTCGGTGAGGTACTCCTCCCAGAAGTCGTCGCGCCCCTGCCAGCCGCGGGCCACCACGGCGGAGGCGAGCTCGGCCCAGGTGCCTCCCAGACCGTCGTACGACCCCTCGTGCACGGTCACCACGGCACGCCCGCCGGGGCGCTCGACCACGTGCACCCCGCCGTCGGGCACGTGCACGTCGCCGGCCACGGCGAAGCCGGCGGAGACGTCGACCGTCTCGCCCGGCATCCCGTGGTACCAGGCGAAGGGCGGTCCGGTGATCCGGCCACCGGCGGCGGGCACCGCACCGGCGACGCGCCCGTAGGCCTCACCGAAGAACGCCGACAACCCGTCCATCGGCACCACGCTGCGCACCACGGCCACCGTCTCGGACGGCAGCTCGACGATCTCCTGATCCACCATCGTCATCATCTCCTCGTCCCCAGCGTCGCAGCCCGGCCACCGCGCCACCAGAGGCCGCCGTTGTCTGCCGCACCACTTCCCGAACGCCCGCGAGCGCGCCTACCGTGGGGGACCCACGCACTCGAGGAGGCGGCCATGGCGCAGGTAGGTGCCGACCGGATCACCCAACCGACGGATGCCGACGTCACGGCCTACCTCGACGGCGTCACCGACGCACGGCGCCGCGACGACGCCCGCGCGGTGGTCGGGTTGATGGGCGAGGTCACCGGCGCGGCACCGCGGATGTGGGGGACCTCGACGATCGGGTTCGGGCGGCAGCCCTACCGCACCGCCGACGGCAAGGAGCGCGAGTGGTTCGCCGTGGGGCTGGCCCCGCGCAAGGCCGCCCTGACCCTGTACGGGCTGACCTACTACGGCAGCAACACCGACCTGCTCGAGCGGCTCGGCCCGCACACCACCGGAAAGGGCTGCCTGTACGTGAAGCGGCTCGACGACGTCGACCGCGAGGTGCTCACCGACCTGGTCCGGCGGGCCTGGGAGACCAACAACGAGCAGCCCTGCTGAGCCGCCGGCGCACGGCCGACGCCCTCCGGTGAGGGACAATCGAGCACGATGACCCTCACCGACCGCCTCTCCGGCGCCTCCACCGCCGGCGCGGACGCGGCGTTCGACGTCTTCCTCGACTGGGCCGGTGAGCGGGGCTTCGCCCTGTACCCCGCGCAGGAGGAGGCGGTGCTGGCGCTGGCCGGCGGGGCCCACGTCGTGCTGGCCACCCCGACCGGGTCGGGCAAGTCGCTGGTCGCGGTCGCCGCCCATGCGCTCGCCCTGGCCGAGGGCCGGCGCAGCTGGTACACCGCCCCCATCAAGGCCCTGGTCAGCGAGAAGTTCTTCGCGCTCGTCGAGATCTTCGGCGCCGCGCAGGTGGGCATGCTCACCGGTGACGCGGCGGTCAACCCCGGTGCCCCGATCATCTGCGCGACCGCCGAGGTGCTCGCCAACCACGCGCTGCGCGACCGCGAGCTGGCCGACATCGGGCTGGTCGTGATGGACGAGTTCCACTTCTACACCGAGCCCGACCGCGGCTGGGCGTGGCAGGTGCCGCTGCTGCTGATGCCCGAGACCCAGTACCTCCTGATGTCGGCGACGCTCGGCGAGACAGCCTTCTTCGAGGAGGACCTCACCCGCCGCAGCGGCCGCGAGACGGTGGCCATCACCGGCGCGGAAAGGCCTGTGCCACTGGAGTTCTCGTGGGCGCTCACCGCGGTGCACGAGACCATCGAGCTGTTGCTGCGCGACGACCGCGGGCCGATCTACGTCGTGTCGTTCACCCAGGCGTCCGCGGTGGAGCAGGCCCAGGCGCTGACCAGCGTCGAGCTCGTGTCGAGTGCCCGCAAGGCCGCGATCAAGGATGCCGTGGGGGGTTTCCGCTTCGGCAAGGGCTTCGGCACCACCCTGCGCCGGCTCGTGCTGCACGGTGTCGGGGTGCACCACGCCGGGATGCTGCCGAAGTACCGCCGGCTCGTCGAGACCCTCGCCCAGGCCGGGCTGCTCGCCGTCATCTGCGGCACCGACACCCTCGGCGTCGGCATCAACGTGCCGATCCGCACCGTGCTGCTCACCTCGCTGACCAAGTACGACGGGCGCAAGCAGCGGGTGCTGCGGGCCCGCGAGTTCCACCCGATCGCCGGGCGGGCGGGGCGGGCCGGCTTCGACACGATCGGCTACGTCGTGGTGCAGGCGCCCGAGCACGTCGTGCTCAACGCCAAGGCGCTGGCCAAGGCCGGCGAGGACCCGAAGAAGCGCCGCAAGGTGGTGCACAAGAAGCCCCAGGAGGGCACGCTCACCTACAGCGAGGCCACGTACGACCGTCTCGTCGCCGCCGCCCCCGAGCCGCTCACCTCGAAGATGCGGGTCAACCACGCGATGGTGCTCAACGTGCTCGACCAGTGGGAGGGCCAGCAGGCCGCGCTGCACACCCTGCTGCTCGACAACCACGAGATGCCCGAGCGCCGCGACGCGCTCGTCGAGCGCGCCGTGCAGGTGCTCGCCTCACTGCTGCGCGCCAAGGTGGTCGAGCCCGACGACGGGACGACGGTCGACGACTGGCTGCCCGCCGACCTTCCCGATGCCGCGACGAGCCCGGAGGGCGAGGTCGACGAGCCCTCGGAGGCGGCACCGGCCGAGGACCTCGGCCCGATCGGCGAGCTGCTGGCCGCGGCCGGTGGCCTCGGTGGTTCGGGCGCCGCGCCCGCCCCGTCGGACCGTGAGAGCCGACCGCCCACCGAGGAGCACCGGGTGGTCGGCACCCTCGAGCACTTCGTGCGCGGCGACGAGCGCCGGGTCGCCGAGGGCCCGTTCCAGGTGGCCCTCGACCTCGGCGACGGGTTCGCGCTCAACCAGCCCCTGTCGGCCTTCGCGCTGGCGGTGCTCGAGATGCTCGACCCCGAGGCGCCCGGCTACGCCCTCGACGTGGTCAGCGTCATCGAGGCCACCCTCGACGACCCGCGCCCGGTGCTGATGGCCCAGCGGTTCGAGGCCCGCGGCGAGGCGGTCGGTGCGATGAAGGCCGACGGGATGGAGTACGAGGACCGGATGGACGCCCTCGACGACGTCTCCTGGCCGCGGCCCCTGGCCGAGGAGCTCGAGGCGGCCCTGCGCGTGTACCGGCAGACCCACCCGTGGGTCGACCCACGCGGCCTGTCACCGAAGTCGGTCGTCCGCGAGATGTACGAGCGGGCGATGACCTTCGGCGAGTTCGTGGCCCACCACAAGCTGTTCCGGGCCGAGGGCGTGGTGCTGCGCTACCTCACCGACGCCTACCGCGCGCTGCGCTCGACCGTGCCCACCTCGGCTCGCACCGAGGAGCTCGACGACATCGTCGAGTGGCTCGGCGAGGTGGTGCGGCACACCGACTCGAGCCTGCTCGACGAATGGGAGGCCCTGGCCAACCCCAGCGACGAGCCGCTCACCGAGGTGCGCACCCCGAGCGAGAACCGCGCCCTCTCGGCAAACCCTCGCGCGCTGCGGGTCATGGTGCGGCAGAGCATGTTCCGCCGCATCGAGCTGGTGTCGCTGGGCCGGTTCGCGGCGCTCGCGGCCCTGGACGCCGGGCTCAGCCAGGAGGAGTGGGAGGCCGCGGCCGCCGGCTACCGCGCCGAGTACGACGACCTCGGCACCGGGCCGCAGGCCCGCGGGCCGGCGCTGTTCCGCGTCGTCGAGGAGCACGACGACCACTGGGTCGTGACCCAGATCCTCGAGGACCCCGACGGCGACCGCGACTGGCGGATCACGGCCGAGCTCGACCTCGCCGCCACGGACGAGGCCGGTGAGCTCGTGCTCGTGACGACGGGCTTCGGCCCGACCTGACCGGCACGGCCCTCGGCGAGGTGTCAGGCCTCGGGAGTGCCCGCCAACCGCTCGGCCAGCCGACCGAGACCACCACTGACCATCGCCCCGTACGCGTCGTCACCGAGGGCGTCGGCCGCCTCCAGCCCGGCCGCGAGCTGCACCCGCGCCTCGCCGACCCGGCCCTGGCGCAGGTAGCCGTCGCCGAGGTTGAGGTGCAGGCTCGGCGCCATCCCGCGAACCGACGGGATGCCGATCGCGGCGAGCGCGTCGTCGGCCAGCAGCGCGTGCTCGCGCAGGGCCACCTCGTCCCAGGCCACCTCGTCGGCGAGCTCGGGCTCGCGGTCGGCCAGGTAGTGGGCGAGCACGCAGCGCTGGGCGTGGTCGTCGGGGGTGGTCGCCGCCCACTGCTGCAGCAACGCCTCGCGCCCGCCCTCCAGCCCCTGCTGGGCCTGCCCGACCGCCGCGATGACCTCATCCCACCCGCTCATGTCCGGAACGCTACGACCCGACGGCGACACCCGTCGATCCCCGCCCTCGCCGCCGCTAGCGTGATCCGGGTGACGACGATGCTGCCCGGCACGGTGCACGACCTGCCCGGGGTCTACCGGGTCTGCCTGCTCACCGGCGCCGGCGGCAGCGACGCGACCGCCCTGCACGACGACCCCGACCTCCTCGGCCACGTCTGGGCCGGCCCCTACCTCGCCTTCCCCGACGCCGTCACCCGCGTGCTGCACGACGAGCAGGGGGTCGCGGGGTACAGCCTCGGCGTGCCCGACAGCCGAGCCTTCGAGCGGTGGCTGGATGAGGTCTGGCTCCCACCCCTGCGCGAACGCCACCCGGTCGGCAGCGGCGGCACGCCGGCCGACCGTGCCCTGGTCGAGCGGCTGCACCGGCCCACCCCCGAGGATGCCGGGCTGCACGTCGCGTACCCGGCCCACCTCCACGTCGACCTCCTGCCGCGGCTGCAGGGCCAGGGGTGGGGCCGGCGCGTGGTCGAGTCGGTGCTGGAGGGCCTCACGGCCGCCGGGGCCACAGGCGTGCACCTGGGCGTCGACGAGGGCAACACCGGGGCGCAGCAGTTCTACCTGCGGCTCGGCTTCACCGAGCTGGAGGGCCCTCCGGGAGCCCGCCACTACGGGACGGACCTGGGGTCACGGAGCCGCTGAGGTGTCCATCTGCTGCGCCAGGTACTGCGGCAGCCCGATCCGCATCAGGGCCTCGATCTGGCCCTCGAACCAGTCGGCGTGCTTCTCCTCGTCGAGGGCCATCGCCTCGAACAGCGAGGCGGTGGCGTGGTCGCCGAGGTCGTGGCACTCCTGGGCCGAGGTGTTGAACTGGGCGACGGCCGCGACCTCGCTCTCGAGGGCGAGGCGCAGCATCTCCTCGGCGTCCTCACCGACCCTGATCGCGTGCAGCCGCTGGATGTTCGGGTGCCCCTCGAAGAACAGCACCCGCGAGATCAGGGCGTCGGCGTCGCGCATCTCGTCGATCGAGAGGTCGTAGAACACCTTGCCGAGCTTGGGGAAGCCCCAGTTGTCGAGCATCCGCGCGTGCAGGAAGTACTGGTTGACGACGCTCAGCTCGAAGGTCAGGGCGTCGTTCAGCCGGTCGACGATCTTGGGGTCAACTGGCCGCATGGCACGCCTCCGCGCTCTCGGGGACCTCGGGTGCCACATGCTCGCACACCAGTCGTCGCACCGAGAAGACGCAGGCACCGCAGTCCCGCCCCGCACCCGTGGCCCGGCACACCTCGGAGAGGGTTCGCGCGCCGGCACCGACGGCCGCGGCGACGGCCTTGTCGTTGACGACGTGGCAGTGGCAGACGATCACGGCATCCCCTCTCTGGTGTCGGTGGCCCCCGGAGCCCTGGCGGTGTAGGTGAGGCTTACCTAACCAGATTGTCCCCGGCCGGCTCAACTCCGCGCACCCTCCCTTCCGCAGGGCGGAACGGGGGGTGTGGCCAACCCCACAGCCGCGCCGCCGGGAGCAACGTTCGACACCGGCCGCGCGGGGCGCCTGCGGGATGCCGGTTCGCACGCCCCCGTCGTGGACACTGGCGAGATGCACGTCGCCGGTTCCCACGTCCTCCTGACCGGGGCCACCGGTGACATCGGCACCCGGCTCGCCACCCGGCTGTCCGCGGCCGGAGCGGACGTCACGGTCGTCGCGCGCGGTGGCGACGCCCTCGACGCGCTCGTCGGCCAGGTCGGGGGGCGCGCCCTCACCTGCGACCTCAGCGACCGCGATGCCCTGAGGGCCCTGGTCCCGCGCGTGGAGGCCGGCCACCGGCCGGTCGACGTGCTCATCAACAACGCGGCGGTCGAGCTCACCGCCCACTTCGCCGACCTCGGCGCCGACGAGCTCGAGCGGGTGATCGCCCTCAACCTGCTCGCCCCCGCCGAGCTGTGCCGCCAGGTGCTGCCCGGCATGCTCGAGCGCCGCCGGGGCCACCTGGTCAACATCTCGTCGATGAGCGGCGTCGCCACCTTCCCGGGCCTGGCCGCCTACGGCGCCACCAAGGCCGGGCTGACCCACCTGACCTCCGGGTTGCGCGCCGACCTGCGCGGCCGGCCGGTCGGCACGCTCGCCGTCGAGCTCGGCCCGGTCACCTCCGACATGATGGCCCGCATCTCCGGCCACGCCCCGGCGGCGGCCGCCTTCGACCGGGTGCTGCGCGCCCGCCTGCTCACCATGCTCGACCCCGACGCCGTCGCCCGCCGGGTCGTCACCGCGATCGAGCAGGGTCGCCACCACCTGCGGATGCCGCGCCGAGCGGCTCCCGTGGCCGCCTTCACCCACGCGCCCCGCGCCGTCGTGCGCGCGGTGCTCACCGGCATCCCGGCATCCGCCGCTGCGACGTCGTCCGAGGCGCCCGCCGCCGCGGTGGACCGGTGAACCGCCGCCGCACCCCGGTGCGCCGACAGATCGCCGTCGCCACCTGGCGCCCGTCGCGCGACGGCCGGATCTACGCCCGGATGGAGGTCGACGCCTCGGCGGCGCTGGCCTACCTCGAGCGGGTGCGCGCCGAGTCGGGGGAGCGGGTCACCCTGACCCACGTCGTCGGGGCCGCCCTGGGCCGGGCCCTGCACGACGTGCCGGAGATCCGCGCCCGGGTGGTGTTCGGGCGGCTCGTGCCGCTGGAGGCCTGCGACGTGGGCTTCGCCGTCGACATCGGCAACGGCTCCGACCTGGCGCCGGTCAAGGTCGCTGACGTCGACCGGCTCAGCCCGCTCGAGGTCGCCCGGGCCGTCGACGCCGGTGCGGCCAGGCTGCGGCGCGGCACCGACGCCGCCTACCGGCGCACCTCACGCCTGGTGCACCTCGTGCCGGCCTGGACCATGCGCCCGGTCATGGCGGCCTCCAGCCTGGTGTCCGGCGGCCTGGGGCGCGGCCTGGTCGGGCAGCCCGGCTTCCCGCTCGGCACCGCCTTCGTGTCCAACGTCGGGACCCTCGGCCTCGACGAGGCCTTCCTGGCGCCGCTGCCGTTCGCCCGCACCCCGGTCTACCTGGCCGTCGGGGCCGTTCAGGACCGGGCGGTCGTCGTCGACGGGCAGGTCGTGGCCCGGCCGGTGCTCGTGCTCGTCGCCACCGCCGACCACCGCGTCGTCGACGGTGTGCACGCCGGCCGGATGGCGACCGTCGTGCGCGAGCTCGTCACCCACCCCGAGCGCCTCGACCACCCCGCCCGCTGAGGGAGCACGCCTGGACGGTTCCTTGCGGATCCACAGCCGGCGTGGAGGTGGTTCCCAGCCACCGGGCCGATCGTGCGGGGTGGAGGTGCGATCGCGATGTCACTGACCGGGACAGGCCTGTTGTGGGCCCTGGGCATCCTCGCCGTGGCACTGTTCGCGGCCATCGTGTACGGCTGGCCCCACCGGGGCCCGACCACCCTGCGCCTGGCGGGCCGGGCGGTGCCCGTCCTGGTGCTCAACGGGGTCGTCGTGCTGATCTGTCTCGCGGTGCTCAACGACCAGTACCTGTTCTACACCAGCTGGAGCGACCTGCTCGGCGCTCGCCAGACGCAGGCCGTCGCCCACCACGGCGGCACGACGGCGGCGGCGTTCGCGGCATCCGCCAAGGGGCCGGGACTCGCCGGCCTCGGTGGGGTGCGCGACTACGCCCTCCCCCAGCCCGGGCAGCGGCTGCAGCACTACACGGTGGTCGACCCCGCGTCCGGAGCGGCCCTGCCGGTGCTCGTGCACCTGCCGGCGGGGTACGACCCCACCGGCGGGCGCACCTACCCCGTGATCATGGGCATGCACACCTGGCCCGGCGTGGCGCAGAGCTTCACCCGGGCCCCTTTCCTGGCCACGATCGACGCCCTCACCGCCACTCACCGGCTGGCGCCGTCGATCGTCGTCATCCCCCAGATCAACGACCCTCGCACCATCGACACCGAGTGCGTGAACGGACCCCCGGGCGACCCCCAGGCCGACACCTGGCTGGCCAAGGTCGTGCCCCAGTGGGCCGTGGAGCACCTGCGCGTGCAGACGCAGCGCACGTCGTGGACGACGCTCGGCAACTCCTACGGCGGCTGGTGCGCCGCCTCGGTGGCGATGCGCCACCCGGACGTGTTCGGTGGCGCCGTCGTGTTCGAGGGGTACTTCGAGCCCGACTTCCTCGCGGGCTACGACCCGCTGGGCCCGGCCCAGCTCAAGGGCTACGACCTGGTGCACCTCGCGGCCCACGCACCGCCACCGATCGCGATGTGGGTCTTCGCGTCGCGACAGGACAGCCTGGCCTACCCCACGACGGCCCGCTTCCTCGCCGCCGCCCGGTCACCGCTCAGCGTCTCGGCGACCATCGTGAAGGTCGGCGGGCACCGGACGTCGATCTATTCGCCGTACGTGCGGCCGGCCCTGCAGTGGCTGGCGTCGACCCTTCCCGGATTCCGGCCCTGAGGTGGCCGGTCACCGCAGGTCCGCGCTCCTCACCGCCCTGGTGCTCGTCCTGATCGCAGCTGCCGTCGGCGTCACGGTGGCCGTGCGGACAGGCCACGCCCCGACACCCCGCGGCGGCGGAGTCGTGTCGTCGGCTCCGACACCCCGCTCGGCAGCCACCCGAGGGGCCGCGCCGCCGCTGCGCGTCGTGGGCCTCGGCGACTCCGTGCCGGCGGCCGACACCTGCGACTGCAACGGCTTCCTCGAGCAGCTGACGCCGGCCCTGCACGCCACGACCGGGCGCGTCGTCACGCTGCGCAACGACGCGGTGAGCGGCTGGACCACCCAGGACGTCCTCGACGACCTCGCCGGCGGTCGGGCCCGGGCCGACCTGGCCGCCGGGGCCGACCTCGTCGTCGTCGAGATCGGCGCCAACGACTTCGACCTCTCCCGGCTGACCGACCCGTCCTGCGCCCCGGCCGGGAGCTCGGCGTGCTTCCGCAGCACCCTCGCCGGGCTCCGGTCCGGCCTCACGACCGTCGTCGACCGGGTCCAGCACCTGGCACCGGGCGCCCGGGTCGCGCTGGTGGGCTACTGGAACGTCGGGGTCGACGGTTCGGTGGGGCGATCGCTGGGGCCGACGTACGTCGCCGGCAGTGATGCCCTGACCAAGGCCGTCAACCAGGCCGTCCTCGACGTGACCCGCCGCACCGGTTCCACCTACGTCGACGCCTACACCCCGCTCAAGGGCGCCGAGGGGCACCGCGACCCGACCGAGGACCTCCTCGACGACGGCGACCACCCCGACGCGTCCGGCCACGCCCGGCTCGCGGATGCCGTGCTCGACGCCCTCCAGTCGAGCGGGGCGGTGGCTTCCTGGCGAGGGTGAGCGACGCCTCCTTCGTCCCGCAGGACGCCACCCGCCGCCCACCGTAGGCTGGCAACCGTGACGGACCCGGGTCAGGTCGTGGAGGTCGACGTCGCCGCCGTCGTCGCGGAGGTGCTGGCCGAGCACGCGCCCGGCACCGCGGTGGGCGGGCAGGAGTCCGGCGGGGTGCAGGTCATCCGGGTCTCGCTCGACCTCGCCGTCTTCCGCGAGCTGCTGGTCGCCCTCGCCGCCACCCTCGACGAGGGCTCGCACCTGCGGCTCGACGTCGTCGGCGGCCTGCTCTTCCTCGACGTCACCGGCAGCCACCTCGGCGCCGACCAGGTCGACCCGCTGCGCGACCGGGCCCAGGCCCTGGGTGGCCGGCTCGTGCCGGATCCGCCTGCGGCCGAGGGGTTCTCGGTTCAGGTTCCCTCCGGCCTCATCGAGTGGGGCTGAGCCCCGCCCCGAGCCGGTGGGCGGTGAACCCGTCCGTGGAGCGAGCGGCGACGCCGGAGCGGAACACCAGGCTGAGCATCGTCTCCAGCGGCACCCGGCCGATCCGACCGGGGATCTTCGCGCTGCTGCTGCGCGCCCCCGCCCTGACGATCGCCTCGACCCGCTCGCGCCGGGCCCGCTCGTAGGCGGCCAGTCCGTCGGCGCCGTGCTCGGCCACCGACCGGGCCAGCACGACGGAATCCTCGAGCGCCATCGCCGCCCCCTGGCCACTGCTCGGCGACGGGGCGTGGGCCGCATCCCCGACGAGCACCGTGCGGCCACGCCACCAAGTGGGCACGTGCGGCAGGTCGAAGGTGCTGTCGCCCGCCAGCTCGAGCTCGCCGGCGGCGACGAGGGCGGATGCCGGGCCGGCGTCGTCCGCGACCAGCTCGGCCAGCCACGCCAGCCACTGCGCCCGTGAGGTCGCGGCCCGCTCCTCGCGCCCGATCTCCGGGCGCGGCACGTTGGCGAACCACACGACGTCACCGGTCGGCAGGGGGTGGGCGCCGAAGAACGACCTCCGCCCGAACACGAAGTGCCACGCCTGGGGGGTGAGGTCGTCGCCGAGCCCCGTGCCGCGGGTGATGCCGCCGAAGTTGGTCAGCCCGACGTACCGCGCGTCGGGGGCCTTCGGGTCGATCGCCCGGCGGACCCGCGAGCGCACCCCGTCGGCGGCCACGAGCAGGTCGCCCTCGACCACGGACCCGTCGGCGAGCACGGCCCGCACGCCGTTCTCGTCGTCGTGCACCGACCCGACCTCGGCGCCCAGCCGCACGTCCGCGCCCTGGTGGCGGGCGGCATCCCCGAGCAGGACGGCGAGCGCCGACCGCTTCATGGTGAGCGCGACCGTGCCGTCGGCGAGTGGCACGCCGAGCGAGACGTCGCCGAGGTGCCGACCGGTCGCGCCGTACATCCGGTTCGCCCGGCTCGGGTGGCCGATCGCGCGGGCGTCGTCGAGCACGCCCAGCACGTCGAGCGCGTCGAGGCCGTTGGGGGCGACGGTCACCCACGACCCCTCGTCGGGGTCGGCGACCGGGCGGCGCTCGAGCACGGTCGCGTCGAGTCCGAGCCGGGTGGCGGCGAGCGCGACGGCCGGCCCGGCAACGCCTCCGCCGACGACGAGTAGTCTCATGTCCGGTCCTTCTGTACGAGGTTCGTATATTTCGATTATCGAAAGGGTAAGCGAGATGGTCGCGCGTCGTCAACTGATCGGTGAGCTGGGGGCCTCGCTGCAGCGTTACCAGCGCAGCGTGCAGGCCTACGACGACGCCGTGGGGCGGGCGCTGGCCCTCGGCCCGGCCGACCTGCGCTGCCTCGACTGGCTGGCCGACGGCCCGAAGACCGCCGGGGTGCTGGCCAGCGCGACCGGGCTGCGGCCCGCCGCGACGACCGCGCTCATCGACCGGCTCGAGGCCAAGGGCCTGGTCGAGCGGGTGCGCGACGAGACCGACCGGCGACGCGTCCTCGTGCGGATGACCGACGAGGGCATGCGCTCGACGTACGCGATGTACGCACCCCTCGTCGAGGAGGGGCAGGAGCTGTTCGCCCACCACACCGTGGCCGAGCTGACCGCCATGCGCGAGCTTCTCGACGCGATGCGCGAGCTCACCGACCGGCACCGGGACGGGATCGCCGCGCGGGGAGCGTAGCGTTGGATCGTGCCCACCGGCCGCCGCACCCGCTCCCACGTCGACGCCCGGTGCCCCGTGCGCGTGGGGGAGGCCTGCACGCTGTGCTTCCCCGGTGCCACCGGGCCGCAGGACTGCGGGCTGGTCTACCTCGTCATGGACGACGACGAGCTGCGCGTCGCCCTCGCCGACAACCGTCGTGAGCACCGGGAGCGCGCCACCGGCTGACCCCACGCCGTCCTCGCTCCGCGACGGCGGCTCCCACATCCGCTCCACCCCGAAAAGGTGATGGACCCCGACGAAAAACGTGTCGGGGTCCATCACATCTTGTGCGCAAGGGGGGATTTGAACCCCCACGCCCTTTCGGACACTGGCACCTGAAGCCAGCGCGTCTGCCGTTCCGCCACTTGCGCGTGACCGCTCGCGTGAGCCGTCCTAGTGTGCCCGATGGACCCGGCATCCGACAAAATGGCCCCAAGAAACGGTGCTGGTGATGCACGGCGCGCACTCCTTCGCGCCCTGCGCATCACCGATCACGACAGCGGCGGGGCCTCGACGCCGCCGGCGAACCCCTGGCCGCCCGCGCCGCCGCGCACCCGGTTGCCGCGCGGCTTCAGTCGCACCCCGGGCAGCGCCGGCGCCGGGATCCGCGGCACCGGCCCGACGTAGCCCTCGACCACGCCGAAGCGCGTACCGCCCTCCCAGGCCTCGCGGGCCGCCGCGACGTCGTCGCCCGACCGGCCGATGAAGTTCCACCACATGACGACCTCCTCGCCGAACGGCTCCCCGCCGAGCACGAGCACCCGAGCCCCCTCCGCCCCAGCCGTCACCGACACCCCTCCCGGATGCCGTGCCGCACCCACCACGCCCAGCTCACCACGCGCGACGGCCCGGTCACCGACGGTCACCGACCCGGCATCCACCAGCACCGAGACCTCGAAGCCGTCCGGCACCGGAAGCAGCACCGACGCCCCACCGGCGAGCACCACCTCGGCCCCCAGCAGCGGCGTCTCGACCCGCACCGGCGACGCCGACCCCCACAACGACCCCACGAAGACCTGGGCCCGCACCCCGTCGGCCACCTCCAGCACCTCCGGCACGTGGTGCTCGAACCGCGGCTCGACGTCGGCCACCGCCGACGGCAGCACCACCCACAGCTGCGCCCCGTGCAGCACCGTCGTCGACGGCGTCGACACCTCCGAGTGCGAGATGCCCCGGCCGGCCGTCATCAGGTTGACCTCCCCCGGACGCACCAGCGCCACCGTGCCCAGCGAGTCGCGGTGCTCGACCTCACCGCTGAACAACCACGACACCGTGGCCAGCCCGCAGTGCGGGTGCGGCGCCACGTCCATGCCCCCCGTCGCCGACACGTCGTCGGGCCCGTAGTGGTCGACGAAGCACCAGGCCCCGACGAACGAGCGTTCCCGCGCCGGCAGCGTGCGGCGAACGGTCATGGACCGGGGACCCCCGAGCGGCACCTCACGGGGCACGATGACTTCGACACCGACGTTCATCCGTCCACGGTACGGGCCGCGCCGTTCAGGAATCGCCCAGCCCCGGCGGATAGTCTTGCGAGACCGCTGCCGACTTGAGCCCACACGGAGGAGGTGCGCTGATGGGTCTGTTCGACCGCCTCGAGGCGGGGCTCGAGCGTGCCGTCCAGGGCACGTTCGCCAAGCACCTGCGCTCCGCCGTGCACCCCGTCGAGATCGCCAGCCACATCCGGCGGGCCATGGACGACCGCGCCGTCACCAGCTCGGGCCGCGCCATCGTGCCCAACGTCTTCACCATCGAGCTCTCACCCGGCGACTACGACCGCCTGCACCCCGACCTGCAGAACGTCGAGATGGACCTCGTCGCCGCGGCCGAGGAGCACTGCGACGGCCAGCACTACCAGCCGGCCGGCCCGATCGACATCATCTTCGAGGAGCACGACGACCTCGAGACCGGCGTCTTCCGGATCCGCCCGTCCAAGGCCTCACGCCCACGCGCCACGGGCCACACCGGGGCGGAGCGGGCCCTGCGGCCCCACCAGCAGCCGGATGCCGGTCGCGACGCGGGTGCCGCACCCCCCGGTCCCGGCGTGGTCCGGTCCGGCCCCGCCGGCCCGAGCGCGGTCGCTGCA
>DASSQL010000356.1:0-10767 GCA_035702525.1 Ornithinibacter sp.
GCGCACCGAGAGCGCGACGAGCACCGGCCCCGACCGACGGCTCGACGGGGCACTCGACCCGCACCCCGCCGTGCCGTCGTCGGTGCCGGACGCGCACGACCCGCACCCGCTGGTCGGGCAGCCGATGGCCAGCTCCTTGGCCTCGAGCCGGCCCATCCGCACGAGGTGGTCGACGCAGGCACGCACCGTGTCGAGCGGCAGCCCGCAGCGGGTGGCGACCTCGTCGAGCGAGTGCGCCCCGGCGCCGAAGGCGCCGAGCACCGCGGTCAGCGGCCCGGTTCCGGTACCGACCGTGGGAGTCGCGGCGCTCACCAGAACACCCGACCGACCTGGAAGACCAGCACGGCGAGGGTCCACGCGACGACCAGCTGGAGGCCCACGCCGAACGCCGTCCACCGCGTGCCCAGCTCGCGCCGCTGCGCGGCAAGCGTTGCGACACAGGGGGTGTACGCGAGCAGGAAGACCATGAAGGCCGCGACCGCTGCCCCGGTGTGGCCACCGCTCGCGACCGCGAAGGTCTGGTGCAGCTGCACCCCGAGCGCACCCGGATCGTGCGACGACGCCGGCTCCGCGAGCGCGTACGTCTGCGCCCACGAGGAGATGACGGCCTCCTTGGCGACGAACCCGACGAGCAGGGCCGACACCGCCTCCCACTGGCCGAACCCGGCCGGCGCCAGCAGCGGCGAGACGACCCGCGAGAGCTCGGCGTAGAGGCTTCCCGACACGGGCACGTCACCGAACGAGCCCGGCCCCACCGGGATCGACTGCAGCAGCCACACGATGACGACGGTGGCGACGATGATGCCGGATGCCGTGCGCAGGAACCCCTGCAGCCGCAGCCAGGTCACCGACAGGCTGAGCCGCAGCGTCGGCCGCTGGTACGGGGGCAGGTCGATGACGAGCGGGTCGGCGCCGACGGCCCGCCAGAGCGTCGCGCGAAGCCCCAGGCCGACGAGCACGACGAGCAGGATCGAGACGAGGTACATCGCGAAGACCACCGTGCCGGCGTGCGCCGGGAAGAAGGTCGTGGCGAGCAGCACGTAGACGGTCAGCCGGGCCGAGCACGACGTGAACGGCACGAGCAGCGCGGTGAGCACGCGGTGCCGCGCGTTCGGCAGGATCCGGGTCGCCGACACCGCCGGCACGTTGCAGCCGAACCCGACGACGATCGGCAGGAAGGCACGCCCCGGCAGGCCCAGGCGGCTCATCATCCGGTCGGTGACGACCGCCGCGCGCGCCATGTAGCCGGAGTCCTCGAGCAGGGCGAGCAGGAGGAACATCAGGGCCATCAGCGGCACGAAGGTCAGCAGCATCCCGACACCGGCGATCACGCCGTCGACGACGAGCCCGCGCACCGGTGTGCCACCCAGCCCCACGGTCTCGACCAGCCGGCCGCCGGCCGAGGTGATCGGCCCGTCCACCAGCGCGCCGAGGGCGTTCTGCATCGGTGCGGCGAGCGTGGTCGTCGCCTGGAAGACCAGCCACATGACGCCGAGGAAGAGCAGCGGGCCGACGACGGGAGCGGTCGCGAAACGGTCGATGCGGTCCGACCAGGTGCGTCGCGTCAACGCCTGCGTGCTCACGGATGCCGTCACGGCGGCGTCGATCCACCCGAACCGCTCGTCGGCCGCGGCCAGCTCGTCCGGAGCCGGCGCGGCACCGCAGTTCCGCGGGTGCGCGACGGCCTCGGTGAGCGCCGTGCCCACGGCGGCGAGCAGGCCGTCGACGCCGGAGCGGCGGCGCGGGTCGAGCGCGACGACCGGGCAGCCGATGGCCCGCGCGAGGGCAGCGGCATCCACCCGGATGCCGCGACGCGCGGCCACGTCGCCCATGGTGAGCGCGACCACCACCGGCAGCGCGGTCTCGCGAACCTGGGCGACCAGGTACAGGCTGCGCGCGAGGTGGGCCGCGCTGGCGACCACGACCACGACGTCGGGGCGCGCGTCGCCCTCGGCGAGCACGACGTCGCGGGTCAGCGCCTCGTCGGGGCTGAGCGGGTCGAGGGAGTACGAGCCGGGCAGGTCGACGACGTCGGCGACCCGGCCCTCGACGGCGCAGCCGCCGCGGCCGACCTCGACGGTCGTGCCCGGCCAGTTTCCGACCGTGCGGCGGGCGCCGGTGAGCGCGTTGAACAGGGTCGACTTGCCGACGTTCGGGGCACCCGCGAGCACGACCACCGGAGCGCCGGCCGGGGCCGCGAGCGGCGCGCCGTCCTCGTGGCACGACGGCACCGCCGCCGAGCGCGGGACCTCCGGGGCGGTGCTCACGCGCTGGTCGCCTCCGCGGGGTGCGCCTCGACGGTCTGCACGGAGTCGAGCACGTCCCGGCCCAGGGCGATCCGCGACCCGGCGACGTCGACGATCCGACCGCCACCCGCGGTCTTCTGGACGCAGCGGACGTGGCTGCCGACCCGCAGGCCGAGCTCGGAGAGGCGGCGCGTCAGGGCGGTCGGCCCGACTGCGCCGATGACGCGCAGCTCGATGCCGATCGGAGCCCGCGCGAGGGACGTCGCCACCCCTCGACGCTAACACCGGGTAAGGCGAACCTAAGCATGGGAGAGGGCAATTGAAAGCAACCTCACACCACCGCCCCGCCCACGGCTACTCCGCCTTGGCCTGCCCCCAGCCGTGCCAGTGGTCGACCCGCATCCAGCAGCTGACCCGCGGGCGCTCACGGTTGGGGTAGGGCCGCCCGCCGTAGTGCATCGAGAGCCTGTCGATGTCGGCCAGGCCCTGCTCCGGGTCGTCCTCCCAACGCACGATCGGGCCACGCACGCTGACGTGGGTGTACCACTCCTCCTCCTTGAGGGCGGTGAGCGCGACCTCGGGTCGGTCGCGCATCCAGTCCAGGCGCGCGCGGCCGGCATCCATGTTGAGCAGCACCGTGCCGTCGTCCTCGACGAGGTACCAGGTGGCGACGGACATCGGGGCTCCGCCCGGCATCAGCACCGCGACGACCGCGGGGTTGGGGCGCGCGAACAGCTCGGCGACGTCGGCGGGGAGTGGGGCCTTGGGCACGGGTGTCCTCCTGGGACGGTGGGGTCAGGTCTCGCCCGGGCTCGGGGAGACGGAGGTGATCAGGTCGTGGGAGCCGTCGGCGTGGGCGACCTCGGCGTACCAGCGCAGGCCGCCGCCGGGCAGCGTGACGGCGGTCGCGTAGCGCAGCGCGCCGTCACCGGACGGTGCGGATGCCGCGGGGCCACCGTCGTCGGCGACGAGCACCTGGCCGTCGCCGCGCGACCGCGCGATGCCGGTGCGCTCGAACCAGTTCTCCTGCACCGAAGCACGGCCGTCGTAGAGCACGACGAGCGGGTCACGCGAGACCACCGCGGTGACGCGTGCCCCACGCGCGTCCCACGTGCCGGGGGTGCCGCGCAGCACCTCACCCCGGTCGGCCCAGGCCAGCCCGTCGTCGCTGCGGAGCAGGCGCGTCGTCATCCGGTCCTCGTGGCCGGGCACGTCGAGCGGGTGGCAGCACAGCCACATCCACCACCCGTCGTCGCCGACGAGCACGACGGGGTCCTTGACCCCCACGGCTGGGGAGCCCGGGTGCACCACCGTGCGCCGGCCGCCGGGCAGGTGCGCCGGGGCGTCGGCGTCGAGGGCCTCGACCCACCAGTGCTTCGAGCCGGGGGTCGCGCAGCTGAGGTAGAGGCGCCAGCCGCCGTCGGGGCGGCGCACCAGGGCCGGCCGCTCCAGCGATGCCGCGCCGAACGTCTCGCGCCCGACGCGCGCCACGGTCTCGAAGCGCACCCCGTCGTCGGAGCGGGCCACCACCACACCGACGCCCCGGCCGTCGTCGACCGGTCGACGCACCCGGTAGGCGAGCCAGACCGTGCCCTCGTCGACCACCGCGCTGGGCGCCCCCGCCCAGTGGCCGGGTCCGCGGCCCGGAGCCGTGACGACGACGGTGCCGTCGGCGCTCGGCAGGGGGGTGGCGGTCACCCTCCCGAGGCTAACCACCGAACCCGGCGCTCAGCCGCCGGTCAACCGCCGAACCGTGTCGACGGCGTGTGCGGGCTCGACGCCGAGGGCCCGCGCCCGGTCGAGGTAGGCGGACGCGGCTTCCTCCAGCGCGCGCTGGGGCGTGGTCGGCGACGGCGCGGTCGTCGCGACGCGGGTGCCCCCACCTCGACGCGAGCGCACGTAGCCGGCCTGCTCGAGCTCGCGGTAGGTGCGGGCCACGGTGCCGGCAGCGAGCCCGAGGTCGGCCGCGAGCTGGCGCACCGGGGGCAGTCGGTCGCCCGGTGAGAGCACCCCTGACCCGATGAGGTCGGCGAGCTGGCGGCGCAGCTGCTCGTAGGGCGGGGTCGGGTCGAGGACGTCGACGGTGACCGTGGACAGGGTCATCGCACCGGCGTGCCGACGGGCGCGACGTCACCGGGCAGCGGCCGCGGCAGGTCGTCGACCTTGATGGTGGGGGTCAGCACCAGGCCCGCCAGCAGTCCGCACGCGGCGCCCGTGGCGAACGGGCCGACGATCGCCGCGGTCCAGGCTACGACCGTCTCGACGGTGCGCCCGCCGCAGGTGTCGTCGACGAGCGCCGACGCCATCAGGATCGCCACCGGCCCGAGGGTGCCGAGCACGGTGACCGTGGCCGCCGTGAGCACGTTCCCCACCGACCAGCGGCGCAGCAGGGTGTCGAGCCCGCGGCTGTCGAGCTCGGGGCGCGGCCGGTTGACGATGGCGTACAGCGCGACGGCGACGAGCACTGCCAGCACGAGCAGCGCCACCGCGAGTGGCACCGCGTAGAACGAGCCCGGCCACGGCCCACGGCTGCTGCCCATGGTGACCGGGCCGAGGTCGGCGTCGACCACGGTGCAGAGCCGGGTGAACGCGCGGCCGGCACGGCCCTGGTCGTCGGTGGCCCCCCACGCCGCTCCGACGGCCAGCGCCCCGACGAGCAGGGCGGTCGACACCGCGAGCACCACGGCCCGACCGCGCGGCAGGACCGCGCCGAGGGTGCGCGTCTCGACGGCGGCCGAGCGGCGGATGCCGACCGAGGGCCGGGCGGTGAGCTCACCGGCGATGCTGCCCAGCAGGACGCCGGCACCCAGGATCGCCGGCGCGAGCGCGGTCACCCGACCGAGCGCGTCGACCCGCTGGCCGAGCGCGAGGGCGGCGACTGCCACCACCCCGCCGAGCAGCAGCCCGGCGAGCCGCCAGCGCCGGGTGTGCCGGGCGATCTCGACGACCCCGGCGTGCTCGTTGACGCCCACGGTCACGACGACGCGGCGCATCAGGGCCACGAGCAGCCCCACGAAGGCCACCGGCACCGCCAGCAGGAAGACCGCCATGACAACCCCCGTTGTATCGACTCATTGGTACAAGATCGAGGATGCCGTCGCGGCGAACTTGTGTCAAGTGGTTGTCACAAGTGGCCGGGGACGCCCAGACCGTCGCACGGGGCCGTCAGGGGCGCGGCATGCCGCGCGGACGGCAGCCCCGGGTCAGCGCGCGGCGAGGGCCTGCAGGCGGGCTCGCTCGCGCTCCAGCCGCTCGCGGCCGGCGTCGGTCACTCGAACGTGCTCCTCGGGCAGTCGCTCCAGCCCGAGGAGGCGGCCTCCACCCCTCAGCCAGCCCTGACGGGTCAGCACGGCGACCCACTGCGCGCCCACCGTCGGCGAGAGCCCGATCCGCTCGTAGAGCCAGCTCGGCGCGACCGACTCCACGCTCGCGACCCCCGCAAGAACGGCGTAGGCCTCGGACCCGGCCGGCCACGCGGCGGGCGGTGACACCACCACGGGCCCCTGGCGAACCCGCCGGTACCAGCGCCAGCGGGCCGGCCACGGTCGGGGCACCACTCCGGCAGCAGGCAGAGCGCGGCTGAGCACCATCTCGAAGAGCCCGCTGGTGTTCAGGATGAGGGGACTCAGTGGCAGCACGAGCAGCCACCAGGCGGGCGGGGTGAAGTCGTTGGTGAGGAACTGCACCACGGCGACCACGACTGCGACGACCACCGCCAGGGCGAGCAGGAAGTGAACGTCCCGCAACCACAGCCGGCGCAGGCCCCTCGGGTCCAGCACCGAGGTCTCCGTCTCCGCGCGCAGGGCCGTCCGCGCCGCATCCGGGGTGTTCACCGAGGTCAGCGGCTCGTCGGTCGGCCACCCGGGCACGGCACCGCGCAACACCGGCATCGGCGGGAAGGGCGCGGCCTCGAACTCCGGCATACGGGTAAGTGTGCTGGTCAGAGGGGGTCCTGAACAGCCGCACCCGGAATCCGGCCCCGTCGCGTTCACCTGGCCGTGGCAGGATCGGCGCCGTGACGAGCCCCCTCGACTGGATCCGGGACGCCGCCGCCACCCGTGAGGGGGCGGGGCTGACCCGCCGGCTCACCACGACCAAGACCGGCGACGGCCTCGACCTCGCCGGCAACGACTACCTCGGGCTGCGCACCCACCCCGCCGTCATCGCGGGCGCGGTCGCCGCGGCCGAGACCTACGGCGGCGGCGCGGGTGCCTCGCGCCTGGTCACCGGCACGCTCGACGTGCACGTCGAGCTCGAGGCCGCCCTCGTCGCCCTCACCGGAGCACCCTCGGCCCTGGCCCTGTCCAGCGGCTACGCGGCGAACCTCGCCGTGCTCAGCACCCTGGCCGACGCCGGCACCCTCGTCGTCAGCGACGAGCACGCCCACGCCAGCCTGATCGACGGCTGCCGGCTGTCCCGGGCGGCCGTCTCGGTGTCTCGGCACAACGACCTCGAGCACGTGGCCGAGCTGCTCGCCCGCCGCGAGAGCCCCCGCGCCGTCGTCGTCGTCGAGTCGATCTACTCGGTGCTCGGCGACGCCGCGCCGATCGACGACCTCATCGCCCTCACCGCCGAGGTCGGGGCGATCCTCGTCGTCGACGAGGCCCACGCGCTCGGGGTCGTCGGCCCCGGTGGTGGTGGGCTCGTCGCCGCCGCCGGGCAGGCCGGGGCCGAGCACGTCGTCGTCACCGCCACGCTCTCGAAGTCCCTTGCGGCACAGGGTGGTGCGGTGCTCGCCTCGCCCGTCGTCCGCGAGCACCTGGTCAACACGGCCCGGCCGTTCATCTACGACACCGGGCTGGCGCCCGCCTCGGCCGGTGCGGCCCTGGCCGCGCTGGGCGTGCTGCGCGACCACCCCGAGCTCACGACCCGGGTGCACGCCAACGCCGCCCGGCTCGCGCGGGCCTGCGGCGTCGAGGTGCCCGAGGGCGCCGTGATGTCGGTGGCGATGCCGGGGCCGCACGAAGCGGTCGAGGCCGTCGAGCGGGCGCGGGCGCACGGCATCCGCGTCGGGTGCTTCCGGCCACCGTCGACGCCCGACGGCTCCTCACGGCTGCGGCTGACCGCCCACGCCGACCACGCCGAGCTCGACCTCGACCGGGCCTGCGAAGTGCTCGCCGAGCTCACCGAGCCCCGTGGCTGACCCTCGCTCGCTGACCTCCGTCGTGCTCGTGACGGGCACCGGCACCGACGTGGGCAAGACCGTCGTCACGGCCGCGCTGGCCGCCGTCGTGCGGGCCCGCGGCAGCGACGTCGCCGTCGTCAAGCCGGCCCAGACCGGGCTCGCGCCGGGCGAACCCGGCGACGTCGACGAGGTGCGCCGGCTGGTGGGCGACGAGGTCGTGACCCACGAGCTGGTGCGGCTGCGCGACCCGCTGTCGCCCGAAGCCGCCGCACGCCGCGAGGGGGTCCGCATCCCCCCGGTCGCGCAGCACGCGAAGCGGATCGGCGAGATCGCGGGTGAATCCGAGGTCGTCTTCGTCGAGGGTGCCGGCGGCCTGCTGGTGCGGCTCGACGAGCGTGGGGGGACCCTGGCCGACCTCGGAACCGGGTTGCGCTACAAGGGAGTCGGTTGCGGCGTGGTGCTCGTCGCCAGCGCCGGCCTGGGCACCCTCAACACCGCCGCCCTGACCGCCGAGGCGCTGGCTGCCCGCTCGCTGCCGCTGCTCGGGGTGGTCATCGGGTCCTGGCCGGCCGACCCGGGCCTGGCCGAGCAGAGCAACCTGGTCGACCTGCCCCGCGTCACCGGCGCCCCGCTGTGGGGGCGCATCCCGCAGGGTGCGGGCGCACTCTCCCGGACCGAGTTCCTCGCCGGGGTGCCCGCGTGGTTCGACCTGGAGGTGTAGGGATGATGGCACCGTGAACACCGAGCCGTACCGGGTGACCGTCGTGTGCTGGGGGAACATCTGCCGGTCGCCGATGGGTGAGTTCCTGCTCCGTGAGGCCTTCGAGGATGCCGGCCTCGGCGACCGCGTCGTCGTCGACTCCGCGGGCACCAGCTCGGACGAGCTCGGCAACGGCATGCACCGGCGCACCGCGGCCGTGCTCCGCCGCAACGGCCACGAGGACCGCGGCTGGGGCGAGCACGTCGCCCGGCGCTTCGAGCCGAGCTGGTTCGACCACTACGACCTCGTGCTGCCCGTCGACCACGTGCACCAGGAGCGGCTCGAGCACATCGCCCGCACCGACGCCGACCGCGCGAAGCTGCGCCTGTTCCGCTCCTTCGACCCCGAGGCCGTGGCCGCCGGTGACCTCGGCATGGACGACCCCTGGTACGGCACCGACCCGGCCTACGACCAGACCTACGCCGAGATCACCGCCGCGGTCCCCGGCATCGTCGAGCACGTGCGCACCGAGCTCGAGGCGCGCGAAGGGCACTGACCGCCGCCCGGTGGGCACCCGGCATCCGCACCCCCGCCGCTCTGGGAGGATGGGGGCATGTCCGGCCCTGACCACGCGACCAGCCTCGCGGCATCCACCCGCCTCGCCGACGCCGAGCCGCACATCGCCCTCGGTGCGCTCGACGGGCGCTACCGCGGCGTCGTGGCCCCGCTCGTCGACCACCTGTCCGAGCCGGCGCTGAACCGGGCGCGGGTGCACGTCGAGGTCGAGTGGCTCATCCACCTCACCGAGCATGAGGTCGTGCCCGGCGTCCGCCGCCTGACCGCCGCCGAGCAGGAGGCCCTGCGCGACGTGGTGCGCCACTTCGGCGCCGCCGAGATCGACGAGATGGCGGCCACCGAGCGGGTCACCGCGCACGACGTCAAGGCCGTCGAGTACTTCCTCAAGAAGCGGCTGAGCGAGATCGCGCCCGAGCCGCAGGACGCCGGGCTCGCCGAGCTGATCCACTTCGCCTGCACCAGCGAGGACGTCAACAACCTCTCGTACGCCGTCATGGTGAAGGGCGCCGTGCACGAGGTCTGGCTGCCCCGCGCCACCGAGCTCGTCGAGAAGCTGGCCACGATGGCCTCCGACCTGCGCGACGTGCCGCTGCTCGCGCACACCCACGGCCAGCCCGCCACCCCCACGACGATGGGCAAGGAGCTCGCCGTCCTCGCCTGGCGGCTGCAGCGCCAGCTCGCCCGCATCGAGGACGCCGACTTCCTCGGCAAGCTCAACGGCGCCACCGGCACCTACGGGGCCCACCTGGCCGCCGTGCCGGAGGCCGACTGGCAGGCGGTCAGCCGTGAGTTCGTCGAGCACCTCGGCCTGACCTGGAACCCGCTGACCACCCAGATCGAGAGCCACGACTGGCAGAGCGAGCTCTACGCCGACGTCGCCCGCTTCAACCGCGTGCTGCACAACATGTGCACCGACGTGTGGACCTACATCTCGCTCGGCTACTTCGCCCAGGTGCGCGGCCAGGGCACCGTCGGCTCCTCGACGATGCCGCACAAGGTCAACCCGATCCGCTTCGAGAACGCCGAGGCCAACCTCGAGGTGAGCAACGCGCTGCTCGACGTGCTGGCCGCGACCCTCGTGCAGAGCCGGCTGCAGCGCGACCTCACCGACTCGTCGATGCAGCGCAACATCGGGTCGGCGTTCGGGCACAGCCTGCTCGCCATCGACAACGCCACCCGTGGGCTCGACGGCCTCGACGCCGTGCCCACCGCCATGGCCGCCGACCTCGATGCCAACTGGGAGGTGCTCGGCGAGCCCATCCAGTCGGCGATGCGCGCCCTCGGTGCCCGCGGCGTGCCCGGCATGGAGGAGCCCTACGAGCGGCTCAAGGAGCTCACCCGCGGCCGCCGCATCGGGCAGGCCGAGCTCGTCGAGTTCGTGCGCGGGCTGGGGCTGCCCGCCGACGTCGAGGAGCGGCTCGCCGCGATGACCCCGCAGACCTACGTCGGGCTGGCCCCCGAGCTCGTCGACCACCTGAAGTGACCGTCGCGATCCACCCCGCCGACCTCGACGACCCCCGGGTCGCCGCGCTCCTCGACGACCACCTCGCCGAGATGGAGCCCACCGCGCCGCCCGAGAGCCGCCACGCGCTCACCATCGACCAGTTCCGGATGCCGGGGGTGCGCCTCTGGGTCGCCGAGTCCGGTTCCGCGGTGGTCGGGTCGGTGGCGCTGAAGGACCTCGAGCCCGGCCACCTCGAGCTGAAGACGATGCGGGTGTCGGCGTCGGTGCGCGGGCAGGGGGTCGGGCGCCTGCTGCTCGACCACGCGCTCGCGCAGGCGCGCCGCTCGGGTGCCACCCGGGTCAGCCTCGAGACCGGCGTCGCACCGGTGTTCGACGCCGCGCGGACCCTCTACGCCGGTGCCGGTTTCACCCCGTGCGCCCCGTTCGGGGCCTACCGGCCCGACCGGCACAGCACCTTCCTCACCCTGGCGCTGTGATGGGTGGTGCAGGCCCGGTGCTCGTGGTGTGCCTCGCCCTGGTGCTGCTGTCCGTCTGGCTGCCGGTCACCGGCGCGCGCCGCTGGGTCCCGGCACCCTGGCGCCCGTTCGCGGCATCCGTCGGGTCCGCCCTGATCGTGGCCCTCGCGGTCTGGTTCGCGGTGCTGTCGGTCACCGCC